>CBIHQA010000191.1:0-7186 GCA_966211475.1 uncultured Neisseriales bacterium | reverse complement strand
TAGCGGTGCCGGTGAGGGTCAGGTTCTCGACATTGGCGCCGAGCGAGTAGCTCACGCTCGACTGCACTAGGTCGGTACCGTGGTTGAGGTCTTCACTGACGGTGTCGCCGGCGTTGTCGACGAGGTAGGTATCGTTGCCGTCGCCGCCGATCAGGTGGTCGGCACCTGCGCCACCATTGAGCGTGTCGTCCCCGCCAAGGCCAGACAGCGTATTTGCACCGCTATTTCCTGTTAGCGTATTGGCAAAATCATCGCCAGTACCGGAAATATCGCCATCTCCAGTGAGAACAAGATTCTCAACATAGTTGGACAACGTATAACTAACACTCGCCAATACCTTATCAATGCCTTCAAGCGAGTACTCGATAACCGTGTCACCAACGTTGTCAACGATGTAGGTATCGTTGCCAGTCCCCCCATACATCGTGTCGGCGCCTGCATTGCCATTCAAGGTGTCGGCGCCGGCAAAGCCGCTCAGCGTATCGCTGAGGCTACTGCCCGATATGACATCGTTGCCACCGGCAAATATGTCCAGAACCGAGGTGTAATCCCCGCTCTGAATCAAATTGACAAGAGTTTGGACGCCAATTGATGCACCACTGATGGAAAACAATGGAGATCCATTGTGCGAAATACTTAGCCCTGTCGCAGTGCCCGAAAACGAGGTTGAGGAAAAGGACGATCCCGTGATCGTAATCAAATAGTTCTGCGACCAACCACCGCTAACCACCACTTTTGTAGAGGTAATGGAAACGAAGCTCAGGTCGGACAAGGCTTCCTGCAAATTTGCGGAATAAAACGCGTCATAAATATTGTAGGTAGCCAAGTTTCCGTTGCCTCTGGTCGAGAATGGGCGGGGTTGGGATCAGAGGAGATCTGCAGCCCGAATGACAGCGGAGTCTACCGTA
Source organism: uncultured Neisseriales bacterium (assembly GCA_966211475.1). Lineage (GTDB taxonomy): Bacteria > Pseudomonadota > Gammaproteobacteria > Burkholderiales > Leeiaceae > Leeia. The sequence goes on along the minus strand of CBIHQA010000191.1, from coordinate 6,278 downwards.
AGGGAATATGCGATTCAAATCGCAAGAGAGGCAGATTTTCCCGCACCTTAGCAGCAGAAATTACGGCGAATCGAGGTTGTAGCGCTTGCGCAGCGACGCCAGCTGGCCGTTGTCCTGCAGCTTGCCGAGCGCCTGATTGATGTCCTGGATGGCCCATTTGCTTTGCGGGGAGACGGCGCAGTAGCTCAGTTGGCGGGAGATGGTGAAATCGCTGATGCGGTAGTTGGCGGCATTGACTTGATGGGCGAGGTAGGCGAGCGCTTCGTCGCGGGTGGTGACGAGGCCATCGATCAGTTTCAGGTCGAGCTGGGCGAAGTTATCGCTGAGCCGCATTTCGTCGTGGCGGTGCAGGCTGCCGCTGCTGAACAGCGGGTCGAGTTGCGGGTAGCGGTAGCCCAGCAGGGTGCCGAGGGTGTGGTCGGCCAGGTCGTCGATGCCGCGGGGTTTCCAGTCCTCGGCACGGGAGACGATTACTTCGACCCGGCCGAAGATGGCGGGGGTCCATTTCAGCAGCTGGGCGGTGCCGTACCAGGCGGGGTTGGCGTTGCAGACCATGTCGGCGTGGCCCTCGCTCAGCCGCCATTCGACGCGATTACGGGTGGTCTCGACGAAGCTGACGGTGGTGCCAAGCGCGCCGGCCAGCAGTTCGCCGAAGTCCTTGATGAAGCCGCCGTTGAGCTTGCCGGGCTGGTTGGGGTCGGTCCGGTAAAGGGGGGGCGAACCGGCGGCGGTGAACAGCATCCGCAGTGGCGGCGCGGCGTGCGCCGGCACGCCGGATGACAGGCCGCAGGCGATTCCGATCGTAAGCAACAGACGCCTGAGATTCACCTGGAACCCTCCTGACTGCCCCTACTCCACTACTTAGCAGTTCCCCCTACTCCACACAAGGTTATTAACGGAACAGCTGGTGTTCCAGTGCGTAGCGGACCAGTTCGGCGTTGGAAGTGACGCTCAGTTTCTGCATCAGCCGGACCTTGTGGGTGCTGACCGTCTTGGCGCTGATGGCGAGTTCGTCGGCGATGTCGTTGAGGTGGGTGCCCTTCACCAGGCGTTCGAAGATCTGGTATTCCCGCTCGGACAGCGAGGCGTGCGCCGGCCGGTCGGAGGACAGGCCGACCTCGAACACCAGCCGGTCGGCGATCTGCGGGTCGATGTAGCGGCCGCCGCTCGCCCCCTTGCGCAAGCCGGCGAGCCGCAGTGCCGGCTCGCTGTCCTTGGTGGCGTAGCCGGCGGCGCCGGCCTTGAGTGCGCGGGCCGCAATCTGGGCCTCGTCGTGCATCGACAGCACCAGGATGGCGGGCGGCGCCGGCAGCGCCTTGATGCGGGGGATGACTTCGATGCCGTTGAGGCCGGGCATCGAAATGTCCAGCAGCAGCACGTCACAGGGAGTGGCGCGCAGGCGGTCCAGCACGTCGGTGCCGTTGACCGCTTCGCCGACCACGGTCAGGTCGCCGGACAGGCCGATCAGTTGCTTGAGACCTTCGCGGACGATCTTGTGGTCTTCGGCGATCAGGACGCGAATCACGGTTTGTGCTCCATCAAGGGGATATCCACGGTCAGGGTGGTGCCGGCGCCGGGGCGGCTATCAATTACCAGTGTACCGCCCAGCATCAGCACCCGCTCGCGGATGCCGATCAGGCCGAAGGAGCGGCCAGGCTGCACGGATTGCGGGTCGAAGCCGCGGCCATCGTCGACCACGCTCAGCATCAGGGCGGTGGCATCCAGGTGCAGATCAATGCGGACGCTGGTCGCCTCGGCATGGCGCGCCACATTGGTCAGCGCCTCCTGCACGATGCGGAACAGGCCGGTAGCGGTGCCGTCGGGCAGTTGCCCGGCTTCGGCCGACGCCGTCACCGCGCAGGAAATCGCATAGCGGGCCTCGAAGCGCCGCGCCAGCCACTCCAGCGCGGATGGCAGCCCCAGGTCGAGCACCGGCGGACGCAGGGCGGTGGCGACGTTGCGGACGATCTGGATGGTCTGGTCGATCAGCTTCTTCATGGTGCTGATGCGTTCGGAGAGGCCGGGATTGGCGGGGGCGAAGGCGAATTCGGCCATCGAGGCTTCCAGCTTGAGCCCGGTCAGCACCTGGCCGAGTTCGTCGTGCACCTCGCGGGCAATGCGGGCCTTTTCCTCTTCCCGCACCGACTCCAGGTGGGCGGACAGGTCGCGCAGCATGGCGCGGGATTCGGCTAGCGACAGCTCGTTGCGTTTGTTCTCGGTGATGTCCCAGAGGATGCCGTCCCAGACCGTGCTGCCGTCGGGTAGCCAGCGTACGGTTGCTTTCAGGTCGGTCCAGCGGACCTGGTCGTCATCGGTCAGCACCCTGCCCTGCCAGTGCCAGTCCGCATTCAGCTGCTCGGCAGCGTCCCAGCTGTTGCGATAGGGATCACGGTCGTCCGGGTGGACCAGGGCGCCGAGGTGCAGCTCTCGGGCGCGGATTTCGTCCGGCGTGTAGCCCAGCATGCCGAAGCTGGCTTCGGACAGGTAGGCCAGGCGCACCTCGCCGCCCTGCGACGGGCGCTCCAGCTGGAACACCACGCCGGGCACGTTGCCGGCGATGCCCTTGAGCCGCGCTTCGCTTTCTTCCAACGCGCGCCGTACCCGGCGGCGTTCAGTGATGTCGGCTACGAAGGCCACCAGGCAATCGCCGTCGCGAAAGCGCAGGAAGGACAGGGTGACGTCCACCGGGAACAGACTGCCGTCGGCGCGGCGGTGTTCGGTCTCGCTGTGCTCGGAATCGGACTGACGCAAGCGATTCCACAACCGCAGCCAGCCATCCATGTCGATGGCCGGGTCGAAATCGGCATAGGGGCGCCCCATCAGCGCGCCGGCCTGCAAGCCGTACATCGCGCCGGCGGCCGGGTTGGCGTAGCGGATGCGGCCGTCCCAGTTGAGCCAGACGATGCCGACCGTGCTCTGGTCGAGCGAGAACTGTGGCAAGCGCAGGGCGGCCTCGCTGCGGTGGTGGGCGTCCAGCTCGGTCCGCGCGGCTTGCAGTGCGGTCTCCAGCTGCCCGCGCTGGTGCCGGTACCAGAAGGCGAGCCCGGCCGCGCCGAGCGCCAGCAGCAGGCAGATCACCACCAGCTGGCGCCAGGGGCCAATGGTGCTCCAGGCACCGCCGTCGCGCTGGATCAGCCAGGGACCGTACCAGCGCTCCAGCAGCGGCGCGGGCAGGTTACGCAGAGCGGCGTCCAGCCGACGGTTGAGATCGGGCAGGTCCGCCCGGGAGGCGATCCGCAGCAGGTAGGGATAGCCGACGTCGCCCACCACGCGCAGCCCGGCATAAGTCGGGTCGCGCAGGCGGACGGTTGCCTGGGCCTGGTCCAGCACCGCCATCACGACCTCGCCACGCAACACCTGTTGCAGCGCCTGGGTATCGTTTGCGGCGCCGATGCGATCCAGCGCCGGGTAGTTGTCGCGGAAGAAGCGATCCAGCGGGCCGTCCAGCGGCATGCTGATACGGGTGCTTACCAGCAACCCCAGTTCCGTGCGGCCGGTGAAATCGCGCCGGGCGATCAGCTTGGTCTGCACTCGCAGGTAGGGGTCGGTGTAGAGATTGGTGCGCAGGCCGCGCGGCGTCTGCAGCAGGCCGGGCGCCACGTCCACCTCGTGGGCGGCCAGGGCGGCCTCCAGCGCGGCGACGGTCGGGTAGGAGCGCCATTGCCAGTGGATGTTCAGGTCCTGGCCCAGCCGTTCCAGCAGGTTCACGTCCGGGCCGCTCAGCATGCGGGTGGCGGGGTCGTAGTGGGCATAGGGCGCGCGCGTCACCACGCCGGCCCGCAGCACGGTCCATTCGGCGGCCGTGGCGGACAGGCAAAGCGACAGCAGCAGGAGTGCCGTCGTGAACCAGGCCTTGCGGAACAGGGGGCTCAATGCACCTCGCCGATGCCGTAGTGCCGGGCCAGATAGCGGCAGATGGCGCGCGTGTCGTCCAGGTAGGCCACGCCGTTGGCGCGTGGTGCATCGGGCAAGGCATCGGGGTTGGCCAGCACCAGCAGCGGGCAGGCATCATGCTGCCCGTCCAGCTGCGAGGCCACGGTCGCCTGTGAAGTCGCGTATTCCAGATACTGCACGTCCAGCTTGGCGTGTAGCACCGGGTAGAAGGACAACACTCCTTCCAGAAAGGCGGAATCCGGGCAGAAGTAAGGGCCGTCCGGGCCATCCCGGAAATCGGGTTTCAACAGGTACAGGATATCGCGGGACATGGCGGTGCTCCGATCGCTCTGCCGCAGGGGGGAAACTCGAATTGTAGCGAAGCCATCCTGCATGGGACAGCCGGGCGGCCTCCGTCGCACCTTTCAGCACATCGTCTTACGATGAAACGGTGAAATGCGGTAAGGTTGCATCGCCCGGCACCACCCTGGGTATTACCAAATACTTGGCCAGTAATCACCAGAGCCAAGGCGTAGAGGTCTCGATCCGCCCCTGGCGGAAACACTGCCCGTTCGACAGGGTCGGAAGGGCATGGTCGATCACGACGAACAGGAGACCTCTCGTGACACGTTTGCCGCAATTCCCCGCATTTTCCCCGATAATCGAGCACAAGCACGGGACCACCACTCACCGACGTCGCGTGTCGCCCGTGCTGGCCGGACTGGTCCTTGCCCTGGCGGGCCACAGTGCGACGCTATGGGCCGAATCCGCGCCGAGCAACGCCGGGCTGAACCGCAAGCCGGACTTCCTCGGCGCAATCACCGCGACCACCTACGACGGCAGCACCGACGACCTGTTGACCGGCGGCCTCGGCAAGAGTGGGTTGGCCGGCGCCGCACCGACCTACGTCGACCCCGCGCAGCCCACCGCGTCGGAACTGCGCCGGCATGCGATCTACGTTAACTATCGCGCACTGGTAGATATCTCCGCCAACGGTGGTTACGGCCGGCTGTATGGCCCCAACATCGACACCAACGGCAACGACACCCTGGGCGAAGGCAAGGTGGCCGGCACCGAGTACCTGGCCTACGCCAGCGACGGGCGAGACCATCGCGTCACGCTGATGGTGCAGGTGCCGGCGGACTTCGACCCGAAGGCGGCCTGCATCGTCACCGGCGTGTCTTCCGGCTCACGCGGCGTGTACGGCGCCATCGGCACCGCCGGCGAATGGGGGCTGAAGCATGGCTGTGCGGTGGCCTACAGCGACAAGGGCACCGGCATGGGCGTGCATGACCTGGCCGGCAATACCGTCAACCTGATCGATGGCACACGAGCAGACGCCGCCACCGCCGGCGACGCCAGCCACTTCACCGCACCGCTGTCTGCCGCGCAGATCGCCGCCTACAACGCCACCTGGCCGGACCGGGTGGCGATGAAGCACGCGCACTCGCAGACCAATCCGGAAAAGGACTGGGGCCGCACCACGCTGCAGGCGATCCAGTTCGCCTACTACGTGCTGAACGAGCGTTACGGTACCGACGTGGGCAATGGCCGACACCTGCGCGACGGCGTGGTGCCGCGCCGGACCATCGTGATCGCCTCCAGCGTGTCCAACGGCGGCGGCGCCTCGCTGCGGGCGGCGGAAGAAGACCGCAGCGGCCTGATCAATGGGGTGGTGGTCAGCGAGCCGCAGGTCCAGCCTGCATTGACCGCAGGCCTGGTCATCCGGCAAGGCGGTGCCACCATGCCTGCCATCGGTAAACCGCTGGTCGACTATGTGACCTACGCCAACCTCTACCAACCCTGCGCGGTGATGGCGCCGGAACTGGCGGGCACCAATTCGGCCTTCAATGCGGTGGACGTAGTGCGAGCCACCGAGCGCTGCACCCAGCTGGCGGCCAAGGGCCTGGTCAATGGCGCCACCACCGAAGCCCGTGGGCAGGATGCGCTGGCCCGGCTGCATGCCTACGGCTGGCTACCGGAATCGGATGCGCTGCACGCCAGCCACTATGGCCTGAACGCCACCCAGGCGATCGCCGCGACCTATGTGGCAGCCTACGGGCGCTTCAGCGTGACGGACAACATCTGCGGCTACAGCTATGGCAATACCGACGCGGCCGGCCTGCCGACCGTGCCCTCCCCCGCCCTGCCTATCCTGTTTGCGGTGGGCAACGGCGTGCCGCCGATGACCGGGGTAAACCTGATCTACAACCGCTCGGTCGGTGGCCCGCGCGCCGATGCGCTGGCAGTGTCGCCGTCCTCCTCCAAGGCGGACTACAACCTGGATGGCGCGCTCTGCCTGCGCATCTTCAAGTCCAACCGCGACGCCGGCTTGATCCTGTTCGCGAGCCTCGTCGTCGACGCGGTGCTGCGCGCGGCGTGATGACTTTGCAGGATGGGTGGAG
>CBIHQA010000190.1:0-7196 GCA_966211475.1 uncultured Neisseriales bacterium | reverse complement strand
CTCGCCGAGCTGCTGCTCAAGGCTTCGCCGCTGTGCCTGATCGCGCTGGGGCTGGCGATCGGCTTCCGCGCCAACGTGTGGAACATCGGCGCGGAAGGCCAGTTGACCATGGGCGCCATCTGCGGCGGCACGCTGGCGGTGGTGTTCGACGGCACGCAGAGCCACTGGCTGCTGCCGGCGATGGTGGTGGCCGGCGCGGTGGGCGGCGCGCTGTGGGGCGCCATCCCGGCCTTCCTGCGCACCCGCTTCAACGCCAACGAGATTCTGGTCAGCCTAATGCTTACCTACGTGGCCGGCCTGTTGCTGCGCTACCTGGTGCACGGCCCGCTGATCGACCCGAATGGCCAGAACTTTCCGCAATCCATCATGTTCGGCGACAGCGCGCTGTTCCCGATGCTGCTGGAAGGCACGCGCCTGAATGCCTCGGTGCTGATCACGCTAGTGATGGTGCCGGTGGTGTGGGTATTCATGCGCAAAAGCTTCGCCGGCTACCAGATGCAGGTGGCGGGCCTCGCGCCGCTCGCCGCCCGTTACGCCGGCTTCTCCGACAAGCGCACGGTCTGGCTGGGCTTGCTGATCTCCGGCGCTGCCGCGGGCTTGGCCGGGGTCGGCGAGGTGGCCGGCCCGCTGGGCCAGTTGCAGCCACAGGCATCGCCGGGCTATGGCTTCGCCGCTATCATCGTCGCCTTCGTCGGCCGGCTGCACCCAATCGGCATCGTGCTGGCCAGCCTGCTGATGTCGCTCCTGTACCTGGGCGGCGAGGCGGCGCAGATCAATCTGCAGCTGCCGAACTCCATCACCGGGCTGTTCCAGGGCCTGTTGCTGTTCTTCCTGCTCGGTTGCGACGTGTTCGTGAACTACCGCATCCGCAGCCTGCTACGCCGGGCCGATGCACCGCGCACCACGCCGACGGCCCCCGCCGCCGCCACCGAACCGCAACCCAAGGGGTAAGGCATGCTCGAGCATTTGATCCCGATCCTGGCTGGCACGCTGGCCGCCGGCACCCCGCTGGTCTACGCCGCCTTGGGCGAACTGGTGACCGAGAAATCCGGCGTCCTCAACCTGGGCGTGGAAGGCATGATGCTGGTCGGTGCGGTGGCCGCCTTCGCCACCGTCGCGCACGGCGGCGGGCTGTGGGCTGCCGTGGGCGTTGGCGCGCTGGCCGGCGCCGCCATGGCCTTTCTGTTCGGCGTACTAACGCTTACCCTGCTGGCCAACCAAGTGGCGACCGGCCTCGCACTGACCATCTTCGGCATCGGCCTGTCCGCCTTCATCGGCAAGGATTTCGTCGGCACGGCAATCACCGGCTTCCAGCCGATCTCCATCCCCGGCCTGTCGGAGATTCCCATCCTCGGCCCCTCGCTGTTCAAGCAGGACGTGATGGTCTACCTGTCGCTGCTGATGTTCGCGGCGATCAGTTGGTTCCTCTACAAGAGCAAGGCAGGCCTGGTACTGCGCGCGGTGGGCGAAAGCCCGGACTCCGCCCACGCCATTGGCTACCCGGTGATCACCATCCGCTACGCCGCCACCCTGTTCGGCGGCGCGCTGTCGGGCATCGCCGGCGCCTACCTGGCCATCGTCTACACCCCGATGTGGGTGGAGAACATGACGGCCGGACGCGGCTGGATCGCACTGGCGCTGACCGTCTTCGCCACCTGGCGGCCGGCGCGGGTGCTGCTGGGCGCCTACCTGTTCGGCGGCGTGACCATCCTGCAGTTCCATGCGCAAGGCTTGGGCGTGGACATTCCGTCGCAGATCCTGTCGATGCTGCCTTACCTGGCAACCGTGGTCGTCCTGGTGCTGATCTCGCGCAACCCGAACACCATCCGCATCAACGCGCCGGCGTCGCTCGGCAAGCCCTTCCATTCCGGCGCGTAGACAATTGTCGTGCCATGGGGCGGGCTGGCCGTGAGGCCTCGCCCGCCCTGTTTATTTCTATCGATCCCGTTCAGCCCGATTCAGCCTGCTACCGGCATTGGCAGATTTTCTCTTGTCGACAAACAGACAAATGTCTAGACTACAGACAATTGACTATCCGGGAGCCGTCTCATGGAAGAGGATTCCAACAAGGAACGCATCCTCCGCCTGATCCGCGAGAACCCCTTCGTCTCGCAACAGGAGCTGGCTGAAAAGCTCAAGCTGTCACGGTCGGCGGTCGCCACCCACATCGCCCAGCTCACCCGCGAGCAGCGCATCCTCGGCCGCGCCTACCTGCTGCCGGACAGCGAACCCATCCTGGTGATCGGCGGTGCCAACGTCGACCGCAAGGCCAAGAGCTTGGCCCCGGTGGTGATGGGCACCAGCAACCCGATGACGGTGAACGAAAGCTACGGCGGTGTCGGTCGCAACGTGGCGGAAAACCTTGCCCGGCTCGGCCTGCCAGTTCGCCTGATGACCGCCGTTGGCGACGACGCGCAAGGCTCGGCCCTGCTCAAGCACGCCCGTGACCTCGGCATCGACACCGGCGCCTGCCTGACCGTCCCCGGCATCGCCACCGGCACCTACACCGCCGTGCTGCAACCGGACGGCGAAATGCTGCTGGCCGTGTCCGACATGGCCGCCGTCGAACAGCTCACTCCCAAGGTGCTGATCAACCGACGCAGCCATTGGCGAGCCACACGTACCCGGGTGGTCGACCTCAATCTGCCGCCCGTCACCCTCGCCACCCTGATCGAAGACAGCCGGGAGCACGGCAGCACCCTGATCGCCGTCGCCGTCTCCGAACCCAAGATGAACCGCCTGCCCGAACGGCTGGACGGCCTGTCGCTGATCATTCTCAACCAGGGAGAGCTGGCCGCCCGCATGGGCCGCGACCTTCCCCACCACGGCGCCGTGATGGCCGCCTGCCGGGGCCTGCAAGCCCAGGGGGCGCGCGAAGTGGTAGTGACGCTGGGTGCGGAAGGCGTCATCCACACCTGCGGCAGCGACGCACCGCGCTTCCTGCCGGTGCAGCGCCGGGCGGTGGTCGACGTCACCGGCGCGGGCGACGCCTTCTCCGCTGGTGTCGTGGCCTCGCTAGCGCGCCATCCTGGCGACCTGCACCTCGCCTGCCAGGTCGGCCAGCAGCTCGCCGAACTAACCTTGTCCACCCATGCGACGGTCGTCCCGTCCCTGACCCCCGCCTTCCTGCAAGGCGCCGAATCGGCGCTCCCCGCCTGACCCCTCTCACCCACAAGGATTTGCCGAATGCACGCTTCACTCGCCTTCACCCCGGAAGTTGCCGACGCCCTGGCCGCCGGCCGCCCAGTCGTCGCGTTGGAATCGACCATCATCTCGCACGGCATGCCGTATCCGCAGAATGTGGAAACCGCTCGTGCGGTCGAGGCCATCATCCGCGAGCAGGGCGCCGTCCCCGCCACTATCGCCATCCTCGACGGCAAGATCCGCGTCGGCCTCTCCGAAGCGGAACTCGAACAGCTCGGCAGCGCCCGCGACGTGCTGAAGGTCAGCCGCCGCGACCTGCCCTACGTGCTCGCCACCTGCCGCAACGGCGCCACCACGGTCGCCGCCACCATGATCGTCGCCCATTTGGCAGGCATCCGCGTGTTCGTCACCGGCGGTATCGGCGGCGTGCACCGCGGCGCGGAAACCAGCTTCGACATCTCCGCCGACCTGACCGAGCTGGCGCAGACCCCAGTCGCCGTGGTCTGCGCCGGGGCCAAATCCATCCTCGACCTGGGCCTGACGCTGGAGTACCTGGAAACCCACGGCGTGCCGGTGATCGGCTACCGCGCTACGCAGTTCCCGGCCTTCTTCACCCGCGACAGCGGCTTCCCGACCGACTTCAACGTGGACACCGCGCAGGATGCCGCCCAAGTGCTATCCACCCAATGGGCGCTCGGCTATCAGGGTGGGGCCGTCATCGCCAACCCGATTCCGGAAGCCGACGCCCTGTCGAAGGAAGAAATCGACGGCATCATCGAGCAAGCCTTGCGCGAAGCCACCCAACAAGGCGTCACCGGCAAGCGCGTTACCCCCTTCCTGCTTGACCGCATCAAGCAACTGACTGATGGGCGCAGCCTGACGGCCAACATCGCACTGGTGAAGCATAATGCTCAAGTCGGCGCGCAACTGGCCGCCGCCTTGAGCCGCATTGGCTGAACCGGACCGGAAGGAAAGCCGAACGTCAAGCTGCCCAATCCGTCTCGTCAACGCTATAGTTCATGTTGTTTGTATAACCACACGGAGAACTCGCATGCGTCCCATCCTGAAAGCCCTGCTGCCGCTGGCGGCCGCGCTGACCGTCCTGCCCGCAGCAGCCTTCTTTGAAACGCCGACGCTTGGCAAGGTAAACGTGCCAACAAGTGCCAAGGCAGGGGAGCAGGTAACGATCACGGTGGATGCAGATCCCAGCAAGGGGGGTTGCGGTCTGTTTGTCGAATTCGGTGACGGTAAGGACGACCAGATAAAGGTGAAGGATGGCTTCCCGGTTACGCTGCAACACACTTATGCTGCAGCGGGCAAGTACACGGTGAAGGCGTCCGGTAAGCAGATCACGACTCATAGCGCGTGTAAGGGCAACGTGCAGGCCGACGTTCAAGTAACCGGCGGCGCAACCGCAAGTGTTGCAGCGGCAATGCCCACCTGCCCATCCGGCTGGTCGCTGGTGAAGGGCTCGGTCAAGAAGACCGGCGCCTACACCTGCCAGGCCATGCCGCCGGCCGAAGCGCTGCAATGCCCGGCCAAGACCAAGTACTTTGCCAAGGGTGGCACCATCGGCTGCAAGTAATCACCGCTTGCAGATCAACAAAAAACCGGACTTCAAGTCCGGTTTTTTGTTGATCTCGCCGATCCGACTCAGCCGTTCTGGGCGGCGAAGCTGTCCGGATCGACCGGCTTCGGCAGGTGCGCCTGGATCACCGGCAGCATCTGACCGAACACGCGCGGGGTGCCGGCGACAATGTTGCCGGACTCCAGGTAGGCTTCCTCGCCGTGGAAGTCGGCCACCAGACCGCCCGCTTCCATTACCAGCAGCGCGCCGGCGGCGATGTCCCACTTGGACAGGCCGTATTCCCAGAAGCCGTCGAACCAGCCAGCGGCGACGTGCGCCAGGTCCAGCGCGGCGGAGCCGGGGCGGCGGATGGCGCGGGACTTCTGGGTGAAATCCTTCAGCATCGCGAAATAGCTGTCCATGTTGCTGAAGTCGCGGTACGGGAAGCCGGTGGTCAGCAAGGCATCGGACAGCTGCAGGCGCTTGGAGACGCGGATGCGGCGGTTGTCCAGGAAGGCGCCGGCGCCACGGCTGGCGGTGAACAGCTGGTTGCGGTTGGGGTCGTAGACCACGGCGTGCGCCAGCTGGCCCTTGTGCGCCAGGGCGATGGACACGCAGTAGTGCGGAAAACCGTGCAGGAAGTTGGTGGTGCCGTCGAGCGGGTCGACGATCCACAGGTAATCGGCCTGACTCAGGTCGGCGGCGGAGGCGCCGCTCTCCTCTGCTAGAATCGCGTGGTGCGGATAGGCTTCGCGGATGGTTTCGATGATCGCGCCCTCGGCGGCGCGGTCGACCTCGGACACCAGGTCGTTCGGCTGCTTGTGCTGAACCGTCAGCATGTCGAGGTTACGGCTGGCGCGGGTGATGACGCCGGCAGCGCGGCGTGCCGCTTTCACCGCCGTGTTGAGCATCGGATGGGCGTGCATGTGAGTCAGACCTTTTTGTCAAAGAGGACGCGCCGCCCCCGTGACACCACGGTGATCCGGCAACGCGTTGTTGAATTCAAAAGAACAAACGCAGGCATCCCGCCTGCGTAACTCTCTCTATTTTAACAGAAAAAATGAAATCGCTGTACGACCGGATCGACGGCCAGCAAGATGCCGTGCTCTCGCGGGTGCGGGTGGTGCTGTCGCACACCTCCCACCCCGGCAATATCGGCGCCACGGCGCGCGCCATGAAGAACATGGGCCTCACCGAGCTCTACTTGGTGAACCCGAAGAGCTACCCGGACGCCGAGGCCACCGCCCGCGCGTCCGGCGCCGTGGACCTGTTGGAGCGGGCGCATGTCGTCAGCAGCCTGGAGGAAGCGCTGGTCGGCACCACCATCGCCGCCGCACTGACCAGCCGCCGCCGCGAGCTGGGGCCGGAACTGCTCGATGCCCGTGCCGGTGCAGTCGCGTTGACGCAGGAAGCGCGGGAGTCGGACGTGGCGCTGGTGTTCGGCAACGAGACCAACGGCCTGTCGATCGACGAAGTCCGCCTCTGTAACCTGCTGGTGACGATTCCCACCAATCCGCACTATTCTTCGCTGAACCTGGCGCAGGCCGTCCAGGTGCTGACCTACGAATGCCGGATGGCGGTGAACCAGTCGCTCGACAACGTGGCGGAACATTACCCGCTGGCTGGCTTCGAAGACGTGGAACGCTTCTACGCGGACCTGGAATCCACGCTGATCGAAATCGGGTTCCTCAACCCGCGTCATCCGAAACGGCTGATGCCGCGTTTGAAACGCCTGTTCGGACGCAAGCAGCTGGAAAAAGAAGAAGTCGATATCCTGCGCGGCCTGTTGAAGGCTGCGCGTAGCGGGAGGGGTAAGGATGGATTGGGGTCATGAACTGGCGGCGAGCTCCATCTGGCTCGCCGAAGCGTTTTTCTTCACCCTGATCGGGTTTGTCGCGATTGCTTACGGGCTCGCACGCACCACGGTCTGGGGCAGGCAGTTCTGGCGGCTGACCTGGCCGTACTTCAGTCCATCCCGTAGCTGGAAGCCGCTGGGCGCGATCGCGCTGATCCTGTTCCTGACGCTGTTCGGCGTGCGCATGAATGTGCTGTTCTCGTTCTGGTACAACGGGATGTACAGCGCGCTGCAGAAGCTCGACGCCAAGATGTTCTGGTTCTTCATGGCGCTGTTCTCGATCCTGGCCAGTGTCCATGTCGCCCGCTCCCTGCTGGAGTACTACATCCAGCAGGCCTTCACGCTGAAATGGCGGATCTGGCTCAACGACAACCTGGTCGACCGCTGGCTGGTGAAACAAGCCTACTATCGCACCCAGCACCTGGCCCAACCGGCGGATAACCCCGACCAGCGGATCCAGCAGGACATCACCAGTTTCGTGGCCAGCTCGCTGAGCTTGTCGATGGGGGTGGTGGATGCCATCGTGTCGACCATCGAGTTTACGGTGATCCTGTGGGGGCTGTCGGCTGCCCTGCCGATCCTGGGCGTGACCCACCCCCGCGGGATGGTGTTCCTGGTTTTAGCCGATGT
>CBIHQA010000189.1:0-7207 GCA_966211475.1 uncultured Neisseriales bacterium | reverse complement strand
CCATGTTGCGGGCGCTCTGGGTGCCAAAATTGTAGCCGGAAGCCAGTGCGGCGTTGCCGACGCCCATGGCCAGCAATGCCAGACCGGCGTGCAGGGTCATCTGTTTCAGTTTCATGCCTAGCCTCTTCTCTTATGGTTTGCAGTGCGTTGTCTCTGGTGTTGCATACTTATTGCGAATCATGGTTCACAGAGCAAACGTTAGCTTTACTGCAACATGTCCGTCAATACTCGTGTCAGACCGAAAATGTTGGTAAAGCGACGTAAAGCCCCTGCGAATCAAGCGCATGCTTGATACAGACTGGAAACAAACCGTGGCGTTCCTGCAACAAATGGTTGTAGCGATAAAATGAATACTCTTCAGACGAGCGGAAACGGGATGGTAGGAACAATGCGGAGAGGCCTGATACTAGCGTTGTGCGGAGTGGCACTGACGACACTGATGGCGGGTTGCCAGATCGCTATGCCACCCGTTGCGCCGGGCAAGGAGCCTGAGCCGGTGAAGCCGTCGACCCCTTCTGCGCAGGAAGGTGCGGCGAGATGGAAGCGGGAGCCCGGCATTGACCTGGGGACGCTGGCTCCGGAGTCTCTGGCCGCGTGGCGGGCCGGTTGTCGCAAGCTGGCTTCCCAGGCGGGGTGGAGCGGGTTGTGTGCTGGTGCGGACGTGGCAGGGAACGCAGCATGGTGGATGCAGCAGTTCGATGTCTATCGGGTCGAAGCTGCCGATGGCAGCGGTCCCCAAGGAATGTTGACTGGTTATTACGAGCCGCTCCTCAACGGTGGGAGGGTAAAGTCGACGAGCAATGCCTGGCCGGTGTTCGGGGTGCCGGCGGATCTGCTCAGCGTGGACCTTGGCGGGCTCTATCCGGCTTTGAAGGGCGCGCGGGTACGAGGTCGGCTGGATGGGCGCCGTGTGGTGCCGTACTACACCCGGGGCGAGATCGAGAGCGGCGCGATGCCGGCCAGTACGCCGGTGCTAGCCTGGGTGGATGACCCGGTGGACTTGTTCTTCTTGCAGATCCAAGGATCGGGGCGGGTGCGGCTGGAGGATGGGTCGCTGCTTCGTCTAGGCTATGCGGACCAGAACGGGCATCCCTACCAGTCGATCGGGCGGGAGCTGGTGAAACGGGGGGAGCTGACCCTGGACCAGGCGTCGATGCAGGGGATCAAGGCGTGGGCGAAGCGCAACCCGGAGCGGCTGGCGGAAATCCTGAACACCAATCCGAGCTATGTGTTTTTCCGGGCGCTGCCGGCCAGTGACGACGGGCCGCAGGGCAGCCTGGGGGTACCGCTGACGCCGGGCTACAGCATCGCGGTGGACACGCGCAGTATCCCGCTCGGGACGCCGGTGGTGATCGAGACAACCTTGCCGGGAGACAGCGCACCGACGCGCCGGCTGGTGATGGCGCAGGATACCGGTGGCGCGATCAAGGGTGGGGTGCGGGCGGACCTGTTTACCGGTTTCGGACCGGCTGCAGGGGAACTGGCGGGCAAGATGCGACAGCCGTTGCGTTACTGGGTGCTGTGGCCGAAGGGGATGCCGTTGCCGGCTGGGGTGAAGGGCGAAGCGCCGTAGAGCAGGTTGGGCGCTTCGTTTGATTCATTTGCCAAGGGGGCAACGGCATTGCGTCTTGCCATGTTGGGTTTCGCCTTCGGCTCAACCCAACCTACCTAGACGAGATGAGGGTTGCCTCAGGCGTCGCTGTCGAGTTCCAGCGGCTTGGGCGCGAATAGCCGGCTGAGTTCACTGGCAGGCTGAATGTCTTCTTCATCGAACAGGCGGTCGCCGTCCGTGTCGGCCTGACCATTGGCGCGTAGATTGGCAAAGTCGTGCAGCTGATTGTCGGCCAGATGGGAAGGCACCACGTTGCGCAGCGACTTGAACATGGTTTCCAGCCGACCAGGGAAGCGCTTGTCCCAGTCGCGCATCATGTCCGCCACCGCCTGTCGTTGCAGGTTGGGCTGCGAGCCGCACAGGTTGCAGGGGATGATGGGGAACTGCTTGTAGCGGGCGTAGCGGATGATGTCCTTCTCGCGCACGTAGGCGAGCGGACGGATCACCACGTGTTCCCCGTTGTCCGACACCAGCTTGGGCGGCATGGCCTTGAGCTTGCCGCCATAGAACATGTTGAGGAACAGGGTGGCCAGGATGTCGTCGCGGTGGTGGCCCAGCGCGATCTTGGTGCAGCCTTCTTCCTTGGCGACGCGGTAGAGGATGCCGCGCCGCAGCCGCGAGCACAGGCCGCAGGTGGTCTTGCCCTCCGGCACCACGCGCTTGACGATGCCGTAGGTGTCCTGCTCCTCGATGCGGAAGGGAACGGTCACTTCCTTCAGGTAAGCCGGCAGGATGTGCTCCGGGAAACCGGGCTGCTTCTGGTCCAGGTTGACCGCGAGGATCTCGAATTTGATGGGCGCAACCTTCTGCAGGCTCATCAGGATGTCGAGCATGGTGTAGCTGTCCTTGCCGCCGGACAGGCAGACCATGATCTTGTCGCCATCCTCGATCATGTTGTAGTCGACGATCGCCTCGCCTACCTTGTGGCGCAGGATTTTGTGCAGCTTCTGCATCTCGAACTGATCCTTCTTGGACAGTTCTTCGGCGGCGGTGAGGATTGGGGTATCGGCGGCGTTCATGATGGGACGGGCAGCAGCAAAGCCTGACATTATCACACGGCTGATTTTGAGCTTCAAATGCTTGATTCGGAAGGGGTTTCGTCGAGACGAGGGCTGATGTCGCAGTTGTAGGGCGGAAATGCATAGCGCATTCCGCCATGGGTGGGTTCCGTCTTGATGCGGGTGGGACAGCCTGCAATGGCGGAAGGCGCTGCGCTTTTCTGCCCTGCGTCTTACGGGTGATCGCGCAAGGGGGCGAAGGCTTCTCGCCAGGCGGCGAGCTTTTCCGGGTAAGCAAGGGTGAGAGCCGGGCTGCTGGACGGCACGATGCTGCAGGTCAGCCTAGCCGGCAGGCGAGGCACCGCCCGCCCGGCGGTTTGGCCGTTGAAGACGACATGGCGCAGGGCCGGCAGCGTCGCGGTGAAGGTGGCCAGGTCGTTGAAGCTGGCGTCGCGGATGGAGGTGTCCAGGCTGCCTTTGCGGTGCGCGCTACCGACCACGTCCCACAGGCCGACTCCGCAGGCGAGCAGGGTGGAGAGACGTTCTTCGTAAGGCAAGGCAGGGAAGGGCGGGCCGAGCAGGTCCTGCATCAGGCGCCAGAACTGGTTGCGCGGGTGGGCGTAGTACTGGCTGGCCGCCAGTGAGGCGTCGCCGGGCAGGCTGCCAAGGACCAGCAGGCGGACTTCCGGGGTGACGACGGGTGGCAGGCCGTGGCGCCGTTCCGTCATGCGGCGACGTCGGCGACGGTGCCGCCGGTGAGGGTGACCAGCTCTTGCGGCGACAGCGGGAAGACGGCGTGCGGGTGGCCGCCGGCGGCCCAGAGTTCCGGCCAGTCCAGCAGGCTGCGGTCGATCAGGGTGAACATCGGCTGCAGATGGGCAACCGGTGAGACACCGCCAATGGCGAAGCCGGTGGTGGCGCGCACGAAATCAGCGTCTGCCTTGTCGATCGGCTCTTCGGCCAAGGCGGCCAGCTTGTGCATGTCCGCCCGGTTACGGCCGGAGACGGCGACGAACACGCCGCGGCCACTCTGCTTGCCGCGGAATACCAGCGATTTGACGATCTGGCCGACGTCGACCTTGACCGCCTCGGCGGCATCCTGCGCGGTGCGGGCGGCGTCCGGCAGCATGACGATCTGCCGGGCGAGGCCGGCCTGGCTCAGTGCGTCGGCGACGCGGCGGCAGCTTGCCGGCAGGGCGTCATTCGGCTGCATCGGCGCCGGCATCTTTTTGCGCAGCGGCCGCAGCCAGGGCGGCAGCTTGAGCGGCTTTGTGGCGTTCGATCATGGCGGCGACCTGGTCCGGCGTTTCCAGGCTGATACGGCCGATCAAGCCTTCGCGGAATTCGTGCAACAGCACGTTGGCGGCCTTGTCGAGGTCGAGCACGCCGCCCTTGAGCAGAAAGCCCCGCTTGCGGGCCAGCCATTCCACCAGTGCCGGGCCGTCGCAGTCGTCGGGCGGTGCGCCGAAGCGTGCAGTCAGCAGCTTGGCGTAGTCGGACAGCAGGTAGTCGCCGAGGAAGGCGGCCACTTCTTCGTCGATCAGCGCGTTGCGACCGATCGCGTGGCAGACGGCGAGCTTCATGCCGTCGTCGATATGTTCGATCTTGGGCCACATCAGCCCCGGCGTGTCGGTGAGCATCATGCGGTCGTTGAGGTCCAGCCGCTGCTGCTGCTTGGTTACAGCCGGTTCGTCACCGACATTGGCGACGCGGCGCTTGAGCAGCGCGTTCATGAGCGTGGATTTGCCGACGTTGGGGATACCCATGATCATCATGCGCAGCGGCTTGTCTGGCGTACCACGGTGCGGGGCGAGTTCCAGCGCCAGCTTGGGCACACGGGCCACGTCGCCGGGCTTCTTGCAGGACAGGCCGACTGCCTTGACGCCCGGCTGGTCATTGAACCAGTCCAGCCACAGCTTGGTGCGGCCCGGGTCGGCGAGATCGGTCTTGTTCAGCAGCTTCAACGCCGGGCGGTTCCGGAACTTGCGCAGTTGCTCGATCATCGGGTTGCAGGAGGCGTGCGGGACGCGGGCGTCCAGCACCTCGATCACGACGTCGGCGCGCTCCAGGGTTTCCTCCGCCTTCTTGCGGGCGGAGTTCATGTGGCCGGGGAACCACTGGATGGTCGAATTGGGGATGCTCATGCTGCTCCTGTCCGGCTGGTCGTCGGCAAACGGGCGGTGGCCCGATGCGGCATAAGCCGGAATCAAATCATGGGGATAGCGGATTATGCCACGTTACGGCATGTCGCCCCGTCGGAGGCTGTCAGGTGTCCACCAGTTCGTGAAGCCCGGCCGGCCGCTCGCTGAGCAGGTCGCGAGCGTGCCCCAGCGCGCGGGCGAGGTCGGGCAGCACGCGATCTGCGCCGATGGCGTCGGTCACACCGGCGTTGCGCAGCATGTCGAGATGCGCTTCGCTGGCGCCGCACAGCAATAAGGTCTGCCCGCGCGAGGCGAGTTTTTCCGACAGGGTTTGCAGGGTCAGCAGCCCGGTGGTGTCCATCAGGACTACCCGGTGGAGCTGCAGGATGAGCACCTTGGCGGCCTCGACATCGAGCGTCAGCAATGTGTCCAGCTTGTCTACGGACCCGAAGAACAGCGCGCCTTCCAGCCGGTAGGCGGCGGCGCCGACTGGGACCGATTTGCCGGCGATGCTCTGGCGCTCGAACAGGATGGCGTGTTCCGGCATCAGCCGGTTGAGCGCGGTCTGGGTCGACATGCGGCTGACGAACAGAGCGGCCGCGATCAGCAAGCCGATCTGCACCGCCACCGTCAGGTCGAAGATCACCGTCAGCGCGAAGGTGGTGGCGAGGATGGCGGTGTCCCGCTTCGGGAAGCGCCAGGCCTTGCGGATGTCCCAGTCGCCCATTTTCAGTCCCACCGCCATCAGGATAGCGGCCAGCGTGGCGAGCGGAATGTGGCGGGCCAGCGGCGCGGCGACCAGCATCACGATCAGCAGCAGCGTGGCGTGGACGAGCCCGGCGATCGGGGTGCGCCCGCCATTCTGAATGTTGGTGGCGGTACGGGCGATGGCACCGGTTGCGGCGATGCCGCCGAACAGGGGCACCACCAGGTTGGCGATGCCTTGGGCCAGCAGTTCCTGATTGGCGTCGTGCTTGTCGCCGGTGAGCTGGTCCGCCGCGACCGCGCACAGCAGCGATTCGATGGCGCCCAGCAGGGCGATGGTGAAGGCTGGGGAAATCAGGTCGGACAGGTGGGTGAAGTCCAGCGCCAGGCCGATGAACGCCGGAAAGCCTTGCGGAATGCCGCCGAAACGGGAGCCGATGGTGGACAAGCCCAGATGCAGGCGGTCGTTGAGCAAGGCGGTGATGAGGGTGCCGGCGACCAGCGCAACGAAGGGGGAGGGCAGCAGGCGGTTGAGCTTTTTCGGCCACCCCAGAATCAGCGCGAGGCAGACGGCGGCCAGCATGAGGGTGGGCGGGTGAACCGTGGTGCGGGCCGCCCATAAGGTATGCACGGTCGGGAAGAAGCCGGGCGGGATCTTGCCGATGGCGAGGCCGAAGAAATCCTTGATCTGGGTGAGCATGATCACCAGCGCGATGCCGTTGGTGAAGCCTGTGATCAGCGGCATCGGGAAGAACTTGATCAGCTGGCCCATGCGCAACAGCCCCATGCCGATCAGCATCAGGCCGGCCAACGCGGTGCAGACGAACAGGTTGGCCACGCCGTAGCGGGCACCGATACCGGCCAGGATGACCACGAAGGCGCCGGTGGGGCCACCGATGCAGAGGCGGGTGCCGCCGAGGGCGGAGATCAGGAAACCGGCGAGGATGGCGGTGAACAGGCCGGATTGCGGGGGCACGCCGGACGCGATGGCGAAGGCCATGGCCAGCGGCAGGGCGACGATGCCGACGGTGAGGCCCGACAGCAGGTCGGCTCGGAACAGTTCGGCCCGGTAATAGGGCAGGTATTTGAGCAGGGCCGGGCGGAAGGCAAGCGCGATCATGGACGGGAAGCCGGATACGGGCCTTCCTGGATTATGCACCAACACTTGCGAAAAACCCCTGGAGGAAAAGGGTTTTGAGAAGGTCAGCCCAGCAGCAGCTTGATGTTCTGCCGTTCCGCCGTGCGCCGGGCTTCCGGCGGTAGCTCGCCGTCGCTCACCCAGGTATGCACTTGGTCGAACGGCATGATCTCGGCGAAAGAGGTCTGCATCCACTTCTGGCTGTCGACCAGGGCCACCACCTGCTTGGCGCGGGCGGCGATCGCCTGCTTGATCATCACTTCGACGTGGTTGGTGTTGGTCCAGCCGGTTTCCGGATGGACACCGGCGGCGCCCATGAAGAACAGGTCGTAACGGAAGCGGCCGATCTGCTCCAGTGCCACCTGGCCGAAGGTGCCTCCGGTGGCCGGATAGAGCTCGCCGCCGATAATCTGCAGGGACGGCACTTTGCCGAGCAGGGTCGAGGCGATGGGCAGCGAATGGGTGACCACGTGGCAGCCCTTGGCGTGTTCCGGCTGGCTGGCCAGTTGCTGCGCCAGTTCGCGGCTGGTGTTGCCGGCGTCGAGGTAGATCACCTGGGGCGGTTGCAGCAGGTCCAGCGCGCGGCGGGCGATCCGTTGCAGGTGTTCGCGGG
>CBIHQA010000188.1:0-7207 GCA_966211475.1 uncultured Neisseriales bacterium | reverse complement strand
GGTGTCGGCCAGTTGCGCGGCGGCTTCCTGCAGGGGCAAGGGGTCGGCCGGCGGAAGGATTTCAAGCAGCGGCAGCAGGATCGGCTCGGCCCCGACGGCGCGAAGGGCGTCCAGCAGTGGACCGGCCTGGTGAGCCGGGCGGGTGACGACGATGCGGCGATGCAGAAGGGCACTCACGGGTCGATGGCGGTATCGGTGGTGGTCACAGGGACATTCCCATCGTCAGCCTCACGGCCTGCGGCTCGGTATTCGTCTACCTGGCCGCTGGCCCCGTTGCGTATGCCACGGGCCAACTGATCGTCATGCCAACCGGGCAATGATAGCATCGGCGCCCTGCGCCAGCAGGTTGGCAGCGGCGGTTTCGCCGATTTGAACCGCATCCGCCACCGGGCCGCTGGCGTGGGCGCGCAGGATGCGGCTGCCGTCCGGCTCTGCAACGAAGCTGTCCAGCGTCAGTGTGTCGCCATCGAGTGTGGCGTAGGCACCAAGCGGAACCTGGCAGCTGCCGTTCAGGCGCAGGCTGAGGGTGCGTTCGGCGCGCACGCAAGCTGCCGTCGGCACATCGTTGAGCGGTGCCAGCAGGGCAGCGAGGTCGCTGCGGTTCTCGCGGATTTCCAGGCCCAGCGCGCCCTGGCCGACTGCGGGGAGACTGGTTTCCGGCGGCAACGCGGCGCGGATGCGCTCGGCGAGCCCCAGGCGCTTGAGGCCGGCCACGGCCAGGATGATGGCGTCGAACTGGCCTTCGTCCAGCTTGCGCAGCCGGGTGCCGAGATTGCCGCGCAGCGGCGCGATGGCGAGGTGCGGGTAGCGGGCTCGCAGCTGGCTTTCGCGGCGCAGGCTGGCGGTGCCGACCACGGCGCCTTCCGGCAAGTCGTCGAGCGAGGCGTAACGGTTGGAAACGAAGGCATCGAACGGGTCTTCGCGCTCCAGGATGGCGGCCAGGGTGAAGCCATCCGGCAGGCGCATTGGCACGTCCTTCATGGAGTGCACGGCCAGATCGGCGCGGCCATCCTGCAGCGCGGCTTCCAGCTCCTTGACGAACAGCCCCTTGCCGCCGATCTTGGACAGCGTCACATCCAGGATGCGGTCGCCCTGGGTGGTCATGCCCAGCAGCTCGACCGTCAGCCCCGGATGCAGCGCCATCAGCCGTTGCTGGATATGGCGGGCCTGCCACAGCGCGAGCGGACTTTCACGGGTCGCGATGACGAGACGGGAGGGGTTCATGACCTGGAGACCTCGGGAGACGCTGCCGACGGTCGACGGGCGTCGAAACGCCTTGTTGGACCCCGCCGGAAGTACATGATTCGATTGAAAAACGTGAACGGGCGCTCGCATTGTAGCATGGGGGCGCAGACCGTCCGTCCGGCACGCCACCTGTCTGACGGTGCAGTGCGCAAAAAGTCTTTGCGGACTGAGCATTTTTTCGACAAGATGGATGTTCTGTAGTTGAACTACATGTTTGATATAGACAAACAAGTAGTCAGATTCACGTAAGCCTGCCGATCCGATAGAGAGCGGCGGTAGAGAGAGATTGACCGAAATGCCATCACGAGGGGAAACAATGGGACGCGCGGAAGCGACGCCGGCAAGCTGGTTGCCTGCCGACAAGGACGCACCGCTGCGCGACGACATCGCGCTGCTGGATCGTTTGCTGGGGGAAGTGCTGGCCACTGCCGAGGGGGCAGATACCGGGGCCACGATCCTGCGGATTCGTGAAGCAGCCAACCAACTGGCGGATGCCGGCCCGGAAGAGCGTGCCCGGCTGGAAGCCGAGCTCACCCAGCTGTCGCACGGCAACACCGTGGCGCTGGTGCGCGCCTTTGCCTACTTCAGCCACCTGACCAATATCGCCGAAGACCTGCATCACAACCGCCGCCGCCGCATCCATGCGATCGAAGGCTCGGCGCCGCAGGTCGGCAGCCTGCACAACGTGCTGCAACGGCTGGAACACAAGCAGGTCGGCCCGGCCGCCGTGGTCGAGCTGCTGCAGAACGGCTGGCTATCGCCGGTACTGACTGCCCATCCGACTGAGGTGCAGCGCAAGAGCGTGCTGGATTGCGAACGCGAGATCGCCCGGCTGCTGACCGTGCGCGCCAACCCGTGGCTGACGCCGGAGGAACACGAATCCAATACCGCAGCCCTGCGCCGCTTGGTGCTGACGCTGTGGCAGTCGTCCGAAATCCGCAGTTTCAAGCTGACCGTCTACGACGAAATCCGCAACGGCCTGGCCTACTACGACTACACCTTCCTGCAGCAGCTGCCGGCGCTCTACCTCAACCTGGAAGCCGAGCTGAAGCAGCGCATGGACGTACCGGTGGAGCTGCCGGCGTTCTTCCGTATGGGCAGCTGGATCGGTGGCGACCGCGACGGCAATCCCTTCGTCAACGCCGATGTGTTGCGCTTCGCCTTCAAGACCCAGGCTGAAGTGATCTTCCGTCACTACTTCACCCAGCTGGCCAAGCTGGAAAGCCGGCTGATGCTGTCCGCCCGCGAAGTTTCCGTCAGCGAACCGCTCTCGGTGCTGGCCAGCCAGTCCAGCCTGCAACCGGAAAGCCGCCGCGACGAGCCCTATCGGCTCGCCCTGATGGCGGTGCGCGAGAAGCTGGCCGCCAAGGCCGCGCAGCTTGGGCTGGATGGCGCCCCGCCGGTACCGGCGGGTACCGTGCCGTATGCCCGTCCGGAAGAACTGCTGGCGGACCTGGTGACCATCGGCGCTTCGCTGGAGGCGCACCACAGCGGTTGGCTGACCGAGGGCACGCTCGACAAGCTGATGCGGGCCATCACCGTGTTCGGCTTCCACCTGGCGACCATCGACCTGCGTCAGCATTCCGGCGTGCACGAGCGGGTGGTCAACGAACTGCTGGCTGCCGCCGGCCTGGAGCAGTACAGCTCGCTGGATGAACAGGCCCGTCTGCGGGTACTGCTGCGCGAACTGTCCTCGCCGCGCCCGCTGCGCTCGCCCTACCTGACCTACAGCGAAGAGACCGAGAAGGAACTGGCGATCTTCGACGCTGCCCGCGACGTGCGCGAAGCCTACGGCCACGACGCGATTGTGCACGCCATCATCTCCAACGCCGGCAGCGCGTCCGACGTGCTGGAGGTGGCACTGCTGCAGAAGGAATGCGGCATGCTGCGTCACCAGCCGGCGCTCAAGGCCGAGCTGATGATCGTGCCGCTGTTCGAGACCATCGGCGACCTGGAAGCTTGCCCCGGCATCATGCGCGACCTGTTCGCGCTGCCGTTCTACAAGCAGCTGCTGGATGCCCGCCGCGGCACCCAGGAAATCATGCTGGGCTACTCTGACAGCAACAAGGATGGTGGTTACCTGACCTCCAACTGGTCGCTGTACCAGGCCGAAGTGGCGCTGGTGAAGGTGTGTGACGATGCCGGCGTGCGTCTGCGCCTGTTCCATGGTCGTGGCGGCTCGGTCGGTCGCGGTGGTGGCCCGTCCTACGAAGCCATCCTGGCCCAGCCGGCCGGCACGGTGCGCGGCCAGATTCGCATCACCGAACAGGGCGAAGTCATCGCTTCCAAGTATGCCAACGCCGAGATCGGCTACCGCAATCTGGAAACCCTGCTCGCCGCCGCGCTGGAAGCCAGTCTGCTGCATCCGCCGACCGATCCGACGCATCCGGAATGGCTGTCAGCCATGGCCAGCCTGTCTGACGCATCGCAGCGTGCCTATCGGGGTCTGGTCTATGAAACGCCGCGCTTCGAAGACTACTTCCGGCAGGCCACGCCGATCTCCGAAATTGCTGGCCTGAACATCGGCAGCCGCCCGGTGGCGCGCGGTGGGTTCAAGGGCATCAGCAGCTTGCGGGCGATCCCATGGGTGTTCTCCTGGTCGCAATGCCGGCTGATGATCCCCGGCTGGTTCGGCTTCGGCAGCGCGGTGCGCGAGTTTGTCGCCGCCCGTGGCGATGCCGGCTGGGAGATGCTGGCTGCGATGTACCGCGAGTGGCCGTTCTTCAAGACCGTGCTGTCGAACATGGAGCAGGTGTTGGCCAAGACCAACCTGACCATCGCCGGCCGCTATGCAGAGCTGGTGGACGACCGCGATCTGGCCTCCGCCATCTTCGAGCGCATCGAAGGCGAGCTGGAAGCCACGGTCGAAGCGGTGAAGCGCATCATGGGTGTGGACGATCTGCTGGCCGGCAACCGCACCCTGGCACGCTCGCTGAAGAACCGCCTGCCCTATCTGGACGCGCTGTCGCACATCCAGGTGGAACTGCTCAAGCGACACCGCGCGGGGGATGAAGACCCGGCGGTGCGGCTGGCGATCCTGCAGACCATCAACGGGGTGGCGGCGGGGTTGCGGAACAGCGGTTGATCGGCATCAGGTGAAGTAGTACAGGTCCACGAACAAGTGGGCCAGTATCAATGGCGGCAAGCAGCGGCGAAGGCTATACAGCTTCGCCGCTGTTGCCCCGAACATGCATGCACTGACCATGTTGCCGATGCCGCTGTGCCAGTGCGGGGCAGTAAACATCAGGGTGCTGACCCAGATGTACCGCGTGGTTTGTGATGGCGATGCGAAGTCCGTTTTCAGGACGTTTGCCAGCGCATACCGGTAAAACAGCTCCTCGCCGATCGCGGCAGACAGCGCCAAGTACCAGCCTATGCCGGGACCAAAGCCGGTAAACAAGGTTAGGTAGAACGGGTGCCCCGGCTGATGGAGCAGGGCTGCCGTGATGAACCCGCATACCCGGCCGATCAAATGGGCCAAGAGCAGTGCCGCGATTGCGAGCACATACCAGGTGGCGGTCGATTCCGGCATGCCGCGGTGATGGAGGCTAGGCGCCGGCGCTACTGTGCTGCGTACACGCCAGGCGAGCAAGGCCGGTGCAAGCAGGATCAGCGTTGCATCTGCTGCCAATAGCAGACCGCCGGACAAGTGCGGCAGGGCAAATGGCTTGCCAAGGTTAAGCAGCCACAGCAGCAGGGAAGCCTGAAGCATCTGGAAGGCATGGGTCCGCGAGGCGAAGCCCGAAGTATTTCGACGGCCAGTAGACGCTGTCAAAAGGTGCGTGGTCCAATGCCTTTCCACGCATTTGGTGTGTCTCTCATTGGCTACGATTCTTTCCCATTCGGCGGTGGCTCTCGCCGTCCTGCCCTGGTGCCGTCGTCTACCTGCGACCAGAACCGTGGCGCTTGTCGGCGCGGTCCTGACCATGGTGCCGGACCTCGACGTGGTTGGCTTCCGGTTTGGCATTCACTATCAAGACATGCTCGGACATCGTGGGTTGACGCATTCGGTGGCGTTTGCGGTGCTGGTCGGGCTGGTGGTGGCGTGGTGGTTCGCACGGCGAGGTGTGGCGCGATTCGGGCCGTTGGCCGGGTTTTTCGTGCTCTGCGTGTTGTCGCACAGCGTCCTGGATTCCATGACGGATGGTGGGCTGGGTGTTGCCTGGCTGGCTCCGTTTTCCAACGAGCGGTTCTTCCTGCCCTGGCGGCCGATCGAAGTATCGCCGATCGGGGCGCGGTTCTTCAGCGGGCGCGGGCTGGAGGTACTGGTCAGTGAGTTGGTGTGGATCTGGTTGCCGGCGATGGCGGTGATGCTTGCCGGGTGGGCCTGGCGGCGCAGAGGTCAGGCAAGATTGCTGCAAGGATCTGCTTCACGATGAGGCAGACGGTATGTTCAAAACAATAAAGCCAGGGATGTCGGGGTATCAATGATGATGAAGAAAGCTTTTGTACTGGCGGGTGTCTGTCTGAGTCTCCACGCCAGTGGTGCGTTTGCCGAGGGTGGCAGCCCCTGGTATCTGGGTGGCAGCCTCGGCGAGGCTCGCGCGCAGAACCCACAGCAAGAAAAAAGCTTCCTGACTTATACGCAGCCGTCGATCGACAACAGCGATCTCGCTGGGAAGCTCTACGGCGGCTATCGTTTTCACCCCAATTGGGCTGTGGAATTTGGCTATACGGCGCTGGGCAAAAACAGCCTGAAGGAAGGAACGTTTGCAGACTCGTTCCGCACGGATGGTCTTTTTGCCTCTTTGCGAGGAACGCTCCCAGTCAATGAAAAATGGTCACTGACTGGAGAGCTGGGTGTGATTGAGTCTCGCGTACGCTATCACTGCGAGGCGGACTGTGTTGGTGTACCAAGCTTATTTGATACCACTAGCCATGGCACCTCGGCGCTGGTGGGCGTGGGCGTGGAGTACAGCGTCAACAAGAAATTGGCTGTGCGGGCCGAGTATGAGCTCTACCGTCGGCTGAAGGGGGCGATCCATTCAAGCACTGATTCGCTGAACTTTCGTGCCGATCACGACCTGACGTCGATTGGTGTAGTCTACCGGTTCGACTGACGATTGCTCGCTGGCAGCCTGGCTTCGGCCATGCCGCCAGAATGGCGCGACTGACCCGTCGCGCCTCATTTTGTCTCCTGCTTTTACGGTTTCCCTCGATATGACCCACGCCATTCTCGAAAACCTCAACGTGGCTGCCTTTGACGATATGCCGTCGCCCGCCGAGATCCACAAGCGGGTGCCGCTGACCGATCGCGCGGCGGAGACGGTTGCGACCGGCCGTCGCGTCTTGATGGACATCCTCAATCGCCGTGACCCGCGCCTGTTCGTGGTGGTCGGCCCCTGTTCCATCCATGACCCGGAGGCCGGGCTGGACTACGCGCGGCGGCTGAAAGCGCTGGCGGACGAGTTGTCCGACACGCTTTACCTGGTGATGCGGGTGTATTTCGAGAAGCCGCGCACTACTACCGGCTGGAAGGGGTTCATCAATGATCCGCGCATGGACGATTCCTTCCACATCGAGGAAGGCATGGAGAAGGCGCGCCGTTTCCTGCTGGATGTGAACGAGATCGGTATCCCGGCCGCCACCGAGGCGCTGGACCCGATTTCGCCGCAGTACCTGGGCGACCTGGTGAGTTGGACGGCCATCGGTGCCCGTACTGCCGAATCGCAGACCCACCGCGAGATGTCGTCTGGCCTGTCGACGCCGGTCGGCTTCAAGAATGGTACCGACGGCAGCGTGGAGACGGCGGTGAACGCTATCGTGTCGGCCTCCAAGCCGCATGCTTTCCTGGGCATCAATGGTTCCGGCCGGTCCTCCATCATCCGCACCCGCGGCAATGCTTACGGCCATTTGGTGCTGCGTGGTGGTGGCGGCCGGCCGAACTACGACACGGTCAGCGTGGCGATTGCGGAAAAGGCGCTGGACAAGGCCAAGCTGCCGAAGAACATCGTGATCGACT
>CBIHQA010000187.1:0-7228 GCA_966211475.1 uncultured Neisseriales bacterium | reverse complement strand
CGGCACCGCCCACCAAGCCCCGCCGCCGCAAGCCAAAGGCGGCCTGAGCCGGCGTGTCTGCGGTACAGGAGGCGGGGCAGGGGGCGCGGCTGTTCCTGGCGCTGTGGCCGGATGAGCGGGTGCGGCGCGCCTTGGTCGCAGCCCGCGACCAGCTGCTGCCGCATACCGGTGGAACGCCGATGGTTCCGGCCAATCTGCACCTGACCCTCGCGTTCCTCGGCAACACGGCGGAGAACCGCAAGGCGGCGCTGGTCGAAAGAATGGCGCTTATCCGGGCTGCGCCGGTGCGGATAACGCTGGACCAGTATGGTGTTTGGGCGCCGCCCGGTGTTGCTTGGCTGGGGCCGACGCAGGTGCCGTCCTCCTTGCTCGAGCTAGTGAAGGCAATCCAGGCCGGTTTGCGGGAGGTACAACTGCCCGTAGAGCGGCGTGCCTACCAGGCGCATGTCACGTTGGCGCGAAAGGCCAAGCGGGCAGTGCGATTGCCGTTGGTGGCCCCGGTGCATTGGTTTGCGCAGGATTTCGTGCTGGTCCGATCGGTATCGATGCCAAGCGGGGTGCGCTACGAGGTGATCGCCCGTTGGCCGCTGTTGCCGGCGGATGCCGATTGACCGATTCACTCCCATTCAAGAACAGGCAACAACGGGCGGTCGCCCGGGGGACGGCATGAGCAAGGTGTTGATCGTGACGGGCGCGAGCCGTGGCATCGGTGCCGCGACGGCGTTGCAAGGGGCGGCCAAAGGGTACGCCGTCTGCGTGAACTATCACCGGAATCGTGACGCTGCCGACAGCGTGGTGGCCGCCATCGAAAAGGCCGGTGGTACGGCGGTGGCGATCGGGGCAGACATGTCGGATGAAGGAGAGATCGTCCGTCTGTTCGATACCGTGGACCGGCAGCTCGGCCCGGTCACCGCACTGGTGAACAACGCCGGCATCCTGGAGCAGCAGATGCGGGTCGACCAGATGGACCTGGGGCGCCTGCAACGGGTGTTTGCTGCGAACGTGTATGGGCCGTTCCTCTGCGCCAAGGAGGCCGTCAAGCGGATGTCGACCCGGCAGGGAGGGAGCGGTGGCGCGATCGTCAACGTATCGTCCGGTGCGGCGCGGCTCGGTGCGCCGGGGGAGTATGTGGACTACGCGGCCTCCAAGGGGGCCATCGACACGCTGACGATTGGTCTGTCGAAAGAGGTGGCGGAAGAGGGGATCCGCGTCAATGCGGTACGCCCCGGTTTCATTTACACCGACATCCACGCCAGCGGCGGAGAGCCTGGACGGGTGGACCGGGTGAAGGCCTTCGTGCCGATGAAGCGCGGCGGCCATCCCGAAGAGGTAGCCAACGCGATTCTGTGGCTGCTGTCGGACGAGGCGTCCTACACCACCGGCACCTTCATCGACGTGACTGGCGGGCGCTGAAAATCCGGGCGGTTCAACCGAAAGCCGGCAGCCGTTTCGGTACGACGGGCCACGGAATAGGGCGGTAGTCTGGCAAACCGTTGCGGAAGGCGGGCGGCGTTTCGCCCGCAATCAGGGGGCGCAGGTAGCGGAGGAAGGCTTCCGTGACGTGCAGCCCGTCGTCGCGGATGAACTCCTTGGGCACCGGCTTTTCGCGGTCGCCGATGTCGCCCAACGGGGCCGTGCCGATCTGCCATCGGTAGGGTTCGTCCTGCAGCCGTTCAATGGTAGTCATCACGTCCGTCGTGCCGGCGAGCGCCAGCCGGACGGCTTCTGCTCCTGCCGCGTAGGCCTGCGCCACATCCATTGCCGACGCCAGATGCCGCCCCGCGCGTTGCAAGTAATCGGCGACCGCGGCGTGACAGGTCACCCCGGTACGCTCGCGGATGCGCTGTGCCAGCCAACCGCCAATCCCGCCCAGTTGCTCATGGCCATAGACCGTGGCGGAACGCTGTTCGGCGATTGCCCGGCCCTCCTGGTCGACTAACCCTTCGGCCACGGCGATGGTGCAGCAGTTGTAGCGGGCGAGGCAGCTTTCCACTTCGCTGAGGAAGCACTCCAGGTCGAACGGCACTTCCGGCATCAGTACGATATGCGGCGGCTCGTCTGGCCCTTCGGCTGCCAGCGCGCAGGCGCCGGCCAGCCAGCCGGTGTGGCGTCCCATCGCTTCCAGGATGAACACGCGTCGGCCACCGGCCATCGAGCGCACGTCCATGCCGGCCTCGCGCATCGAGGTGGCCAGGTATTTGGCGGCCGAGCCGAAGCCCGGGCTGCAGTCGGTCAGCATCAGGTCGTTGTCGATGGTCTTGGGGACGCCGATGACGGTCAGCGGGTAGTTCAGGCGCTCCGCGAGTGCCGACAAAGTATGGGCGCTGTCCATCGAGCCGTTGCCGCCATTGATGAACAGCGTGTCGATGTCGTGGGCGGCCAGCACATCCCGGACCCGCTCCCACTCGGCCGGCGCCTGTTCATAAGGGCGCAACAACCGCCGGCTGGCACCAAAGCTGCCGCCTGGCAGATCGCGCAAATGGGCGAGCATCTCGTCGGCGACCGCTGTCGTGTCGAGCAAGTCTTCCGACAGCAGCCCGGCAAAGCCGTAACGGGCGGCAAGCACCGGTAGTCCATGTTGCCGGGCTGTCTCGATCACCCCGCAGGCGGATACGTTGAGGACGGCGGTGACGCCACCGGATTGCAGATAGAGGGCGCGCTTGGTGCGCATGGCGTTCTCCGAGGAATGCCCGTCTGATGCAGGCATGGCCGCAAATGGCCCTGCTTGTAGTGTCGGACCGGATGGGGCCGCCGTCTACCGGAATTGAGCGGGAACCGTTGGGCGTCGACGGCCAGGTTGTCAGCGAGCGCAGGAGACCTGTCCGCTTGGCCGCGGGATCATTTTGTCGGGAACCCGGCGAATATCCCATCGACAAATGACAATTAAATGAATGCCGTGGCCACACTATCTGGCCGTTGCGTCGTGGCCATGGCGTTACAGGGTCTTCGACACAGGCGCGTCGGTCGCATCCCTCTCCAGATGGAGGACGACATGGAAACTGTTTCGAGACGATGGAGAAGCGCCGCCCGGCAATGCGCCGCGCTATCCCTGTGCTTGCTCGGCACCACCCCGGTACTCGCCAAGGACTGGCAGTTGGGCGAGACCAACCGGGATCCGAACCGCACCATGGTGGTGTTCGTGCAATGGACCAAGAACAACTCGACCTTTGCGACCGAGCCGCTGACGGAACTGAAACCGGGCGAGACCAAGAACTTCACGCCGCCCAAGGGAGCGACGGACTGGATCCAGACCAGCTTCTTCCGCACCGGTGACCCGAATAAGAGTACGGTAAAGGGCCTGGTGCTGGAGAAGGGCAACACCCAAGCGCCCGGTTACCGGGTGGGTGGTATCCGGGAGCTGATGGATACCTTGCCATACAACCAGCCGCTGCCGGTTCCGGACCCGTTCTCGCCCGGCGTGGATCTGTTTGCTGGCGTAGACCTGGCCACCTACCTGCCGCACGCGTTGACGAGCCTGCCATCGTCGCTCTCCATCACCAATGGCTTGTCGCCGCTGCTGCCGGGTTACCTGATCGGCACCTCCGAAGTGCGCTTCGACGAAACCAGCGGCTTGGTGACGGGGAATCCGTTTACGGGGACGGTGACTTTCGATGCGTCGCACCTGGTGACGGCCGTGCCGGAGCCGGAGGCGGCGGAGGTGTTGCTGGTCGGTGTGCTGGCCCTGACGGGTCTTGGCTGGATGAGACGGCGCTTGCCACGGGCTGACATGGGCAGGTTTGCCGTATAGGGCATCGCTCCAGAAGTAAACCGCTTGTACCCCAGTGCAAGCTCGTAGCCCGGAAGTCCGCAGGGAGGTCGGGCTGCGGTGACCCCCCAAAAAAACGGGCCTTTCGGCCCGCAAGTCACACGTGGAGAGGAGAGAGTCCGAGTGTGATCAGTGCACTGTTACGCCGTAGTAGTTGTTGGTACCCAGCGGATTGAGGCGGTAGCCGTCGACGTTACGGGACATGGCGGCGAACACGGTGGGGTGGACCAGCGTGACCCAGGGGGCGTCTTCCTTGAAGAGGCGCTGGGCTTCTTCGTAGTAGCGGGTACGCTCGGTGATGTCCGAGCTGGCCTTGGCCTTGTCGAGCAGTTCGTCGAACTTCGGGTTGCACCAGCGGGCGTTGTTGTCGCCGTTCTGGGCGGCGGCGCAGGACAGGATGGGCGTCAGGAAGTTGTCCGGGTCGCCGTTGTCGCCGGTCCAGCCGTTGAACATGGTGTCGTGCTCGCCCTTCTTGGCGCGCTTGAGCAGCTCACCCCATTCGATCTGGTTGATGGTGACGTTGACGCCGACCTTCTTCCAGTCCGCCTGCACCAGTTCCGCCGCCAGCTTGGCATTGGGCAGGTTGGAGGCGCCACCGATGCGGGCCCACAAGGTCAGGTCGAAGCCATTGGGGAAGCCGGCTTTGGTCAGCAGTTCCTTGGCCTTTTGTGGGTTGTACTCATAGTCCTTCACCGACTTGTTGTAGCCCCACATGGTCGGCGGGAAGGGGTTGGTGGCGGGGCTGGCGTTGCCGGCGCCGAATAGCGCCTTGATGTAGCTCTGCTTGTCGACCGCCATCGACAGCGCCTGACGCACCAGTTTGTTGTCCAGCGGCTTGTGCTGGGTGTTAAAGGCCAGGTAGGAGATGTTCAGCGGGTTGATGCTGGCGATCTTCAGCGAGGATTCCTTTTGTAGCAGCGGGACGTCGGCCGGACGCGGGTAGAGGGCGATCTGGCACTCACCGGCCCGCAGCTTCTGCAGTCGCACCGACGGATCGACCGAAATGGCGAAGATCAGCTTGTCGATCGGCGCTTTGCCGCGGAAGTACTCCGGGTTGGCGTCGTAGCGGACCTGCGCGTCCTTTTCATAGCGGCGGAAGATGAACGGCCCGGTACCGACCGGCTTGAAGTTGAGGTCGTCGGCCTTGCCGGTCTTCAACAACTGATCTGCGTACTCGGCGGAGAAGATGGAGGCGAAGCCCATCGCCAGGTCTGCCAGGAAAGGCGCTTCCGGCCGGGCGAGCGTCAGGCGCACGGTGGTGTCATCCACCTTGTCGACCGACTTCAGCAGGGTGGGGAATTCCATCGATTCGGCGTAGGGGAAGCCGTTGCGCGCCAGCTTGTTCCACGGGTGGGTCTTGTCGATCAGGCGGCGGAAGGAGAACACCACGTCGTCCGCGTTGAAGTTGCGGTTGGGCTTGAAGTAGTCGGTGGTGTGGAAGCGCACGTTCTTGCGCAGATGGAAGGTGTAGGTGAGCCCGTCCTTGGAAATGTCCCAGTTCTCGGCGAGGCCGGGGACGAGGCGGGTGGTACCGCGTTCGAACTCCACCAGGCGGTTGTAGATCGGCTCCATCGAGGCATCCATGGTGACGATCGCCGTGTACTGGGCGATGTCGAACCCTTCGGGTGAATTTTCGGTGCAGACGGTGAGGGTCTTGGCGGCGTGGGCGGACAGGGCCAGCGAGCCCAGGCCCAGCAGCAGCGCCCGCACCAGGGGGCTTCGTGTCATGACAGGTCTCCTTTTGGTTTTAGTGTCATGGCCACCTGGGGCGGCGCCCCGCGGCGTGGCCGGCCGGTCGGCACAGGCTGTTACGCGCTGCGCCGGAACGCTTCCACGTCTGCGACGGATTTGGGGGCTTCGCCGGTGAGGATGTCAGGACCGTGCTCGGTGATCAGCACGTCGTCCTCGATGCGCACGCCGATGTCCCAGAACGCCTCTGGAACGTCGTCGGCGGGGCGGACGTAAACGCCCGGTTCCACGGTCATCACCATGCCAGGCTCGGCGACGCGCCAGCTGCCGTCGGGGCGGTGGTAGCGGCCGACGTCGTGGGTATCCAGCCCCAGGTAGTGGCCGCTGCCGTGCATGAAGTAGCGCTTGTAGGCCTCGGTTTCGATGACCTGCTCCAGGCTGCCGGACAGCAGCCCCAGGTCGATCAGGCCTTGGGAAATGATCCGCACATGGGTCTGGTGCATGCGGTCGAGCGGAACGCCGGGACGCAGGCAGTCGATGCCGGCGGTCTGGGCCGTCAGCACCAGCTCGTAGATATCCCGTTGCGCACCGGTGAAGCGGCTGCCGACCGGGAAGGTGCGGGTGACGTCGGCGCAGTAACCATGAACTTCACAGCCGGCATCGATCAGCAGCAGATCACCGTCGCGCAGCGGCATGTCGTTGTTGATGTAGTGCAGGATGCAGGCGTTGTCGCCACCGGCCACGATCGGGTTGTAGGAGGGAGCGCTGGCGCCACGGCGGCGGAATTCGTGCAGCAGTTCCGCCTCCACCTCATATTCGTATTGGCCCGGACGGGTGAAGCGCATCGCCCGGCGGTGGGCCGCCGCGGTGATGTCCGCCGCCTGCCGCAGATGGGCCAGCTCCTGGGCATCCTTGCGTAGCCGCATGTCGTGCAACACGGTCCGGACGTCCAGGGTTTCGACCGGGTAGACGCTGCCGCTACGGATGGAGCGGGGGCCGCGCAAGGTATTGAGCGCACGGAAGACCCGCTGGTCCCAGCCGGCATCCACGCCGAAGGGATAGCAAAGGGTGCGTTGGTCCTGCAGCAACGCAGGCAGCCGCTGGTCCAGCTCGGCAATCGACCAGGCTTCGTCGACACCCAGGGTATCGATGGCGGCTTCCGGGCCCAGCCGGCGGCCGTTCCATAGCTCTCGCTCTGCATCCTTTGGCTGACAGAACAGGATGCTCTTGGGCGATTCGCCGCCGATCACCACCAGTAGTGACTCCGGTTCGGTAAACCCGGTGAGATAGAGGAAGTCGCTATCCGGCCGCCATGCCTCATAGCCATAGCGGTAGCCGTGATAGCGGGTGGGGTCGTCTTCCCGCTGCGGCCGGTGCTGGTTGGGGATGAGGGCGATGGCTTGCCCGATCTGGGCGGCAAGCTGCCGGCGGCGTTCGGCGAAATTCGGCATGGCGAATCTTTCTGTCGAAGATATATTGTATACAATAAATGATATTCAAAAATCTTTGCAAGATGCCGTGTGAATGTTTTCCGACAAAACGGTGGGTTAGTGCGGGCGGTGTGATGACGCCTTGCCGGAGGCGGGGGAATCGACCAACATGGGGAAAGAGCCCCCCAAAGAAAGCACAAGCGCATGTCCACTTTGCCCTCCAGCCCGTCCGCCAACCGCTTGTGGACACTGATCTCCGAGCGATTGAAAGCGGATACCGACCGCGCAGCCATCGACCGCCGCATCTGGAACCTGTTCGGCGAAACCTGGGCGGTGATGTACA
>CBIHQA010000186.1:0-7273 GCA_966211475.1 uncultured Neisseriales bacterium | reverse complement strand
TTCGGCCTCGCGCACGCTTTCGATGGAGAATGGGTAGGGCTCGTCGGCCCGGCAAAACGAGGCAGACAGCAGGAACAGGAGGAAGAGAAGGCGCGGCAGCACGATCCATCTTGGTGTGCAATCGCCAGCGAACGCAAGGGCATCGCGTCATCTGGCACGGCCGGAAACAAACTGGCCGCCCGAAGGCGGCCATGGTCATACAGCGAGAAGCGCCCGCTTAACCCACGTGCTCCAGCATCCGCAGGAACACCGGACTGAACAGATAGCGGCAGTCTTCCGCCGAGGTATCCCACTCCGCCACGTCCAGCACGCGAACCGAGATGCGATTTCCAGCACGCATGAAGTGATGCACCCGCGTCCCCAGGCTGGTGAAGACAGCTTGGCCATCGTCCACCACGGATTGCACCACCCGCTTTTCCATCAGCGTCAGCTCGCCGCGCTGCGCGGCCGGGGTGGCGTTGAGCAACGCGACTGCCAGTTTGCGCTGGGCAGGGTCGAGTTTGAGCAGGTCGAAGGTGGTTTCCATGTTGGTTCCAGCCGAATGCAGAGGGTCAGGGGCGCCAGTGTACCGGACTGCGTCTGGGCTGCCGGGAAATCCATTCAAAACCGGCGCGCCCATGAGACGCGTCGGTCAGATGCCCGCTCGCGACTCCCGCAATACCTCTTGCAACTGCCAGTCATTGCTGGTCGCCTTACGGACGATGGTGGCCCCATCCAGCAAATCGCCATTCGGATCGAATCGGATCCGCCCGGTGAGCCCTTGTATGTCCAGCTTTTTCAGGGCGGGCAGGTACTGGGCGGGCTCCACGCTATCCGCCGCCTGCATGGCGCGGATCAATGTCCAGACGGCATCATAGGTGTACGGCGCGTAAATC
Source organism: uncultured Neisseriales bacterium (assembly GCA_966211475.1). Taxonomy (GTDB): domain Bacteria; phylum Pseudomonadota; class Gammaproteobacteria; order Burkholderiales; family Leeiaceae; genus Leeia. The sequence continues at coordinate 6,398 of CBIHQA010000186.1, read as the reverse complement.
TGCACATCGACGCCGAAGCGCTGCCGGAACCGGGCGAAGAAGGCAGCCCCATCCCGCATCTCGTCCCTGGGAACCCCGGTCTCGGTGCAATACAGGGGACTATCCAGCTCCCCCTTCAGCAACTTGATCAGCTTCAGCATCTCGGGTGTGCAGCCGCCATCCCCCACCACGAACGGGGTGGCCACCCCTTTCTTGCGGAGCATCGCCACCAAGGGCGCTGCGGTCGCGTCCATGCCACCGTAGAACACTGCGTCCGGCTTCTCCGTGGCGATCTTGTCCACCACATTGCTCCAGTCGGTGGTCCGGTCCGTTCCATACTGGCGTTTGACAGACTCCACCCCGGCACGACCCAGCACGTCCGCGACCATGTCGCCCAGGCCGCCGCCATAGGCGGTGCGATCGTCGACCACGATCACGCGATGGGCCCCCAGGCGCTCCACAATGAACTGGGCGGCCATGCGTCCCTGCGCTTGGTCGTCGGGGACCATCCGGAAGGTATTTTCCAGGCCCTGGTGCGTATATTTGGGGTTGGTAGAGGCAGGCGTGATCTCCGGCAGACCAGCCGCCGCATAGATCTTGGAGGCGGGAATCGACACGCCGGAGTTCAGATGGCCGACGACGCCTTTCGCGCCCGACGCCACAATGGCACGGGCCACACCCACCCCTTGTATCGGGTCGGCGCCGTCGTCCTTGGCCAGCAACTCGAATCGCACGGGTTTTCCGCCGATCACGATGTGCTGCGCGTTGGCATCCTCGATGGCCAGCACGGCGCCATTCTCGTTGTCCTTGCCCAAGTGCCCGATCGGCCCGGTCAAAGGCCCGACGTGAGCGATCCGTACCACCAATTCCTCTTCCGCCAAGACCGGCGCCCCTGCCAGCAACACGCACAGCGCCAGCCCGGCGCCCATCCGCTTCGACATGAATCCTCCCAGATCGCCTGATTTATGTAGTTGGTATGCCAGGCGGCATCGTACACGCTGGCGGGATGCTTCGCGAAGGAAAGCGCCAGGCGTCCTGCACGCCGATCATGTCAAACGTGACGACCCGCGCCGCACGCGGAGATACGGTGTTCATACGCCCGTGCTTTCATAGCGACATTCCCCCGTCCATGGAGCCTTGCGATGACCATCCAGACCTATTCCCCTGCCTCGCTATTCGAACCGATCGGCCCGTATAGCCATGTTGCCCGCTCGGGGCCGTTCATCATGATTTCCGGCACGCCGGGGGTAGACCCAGCCACCGGGCAGATGGCCGGGGAGGATGCGTACCGCCAGGCGCGGCAGATCATGCGGAATTTCCGGGTGATGCTGGAGGAGGTGGGGGCCACGCTGCGGGACGTGATGCACGTTCACGTGTTCCTGAAGCGGGTGGAGGATTTTCAGGAGATGAATCGGGCGTATGCGGAAGAGTTCGGCGACCACCGGCCGGCGCGGACGGTGATCTGCGTGGCGGACCTGCCGAAGCCGGGCGCGCTGATGACCATGAACCTGACGGCCATCAGCAGCATCACTTACGCCGGCGTGTAGCGAGAAGGGGGTAGCCGAGCCCGCCCCCCTGCCCGCTCAGGCGCCCATCACCACCAGCAGGTCGCGTGCGCCCACCGTCTCGCCGTGCTTGACCAGCACTTCCTGGACCACGGCCGATTGCTCGGCGCGGATGGAGGTTTCCATCTTCATCGCTTCGATCGACACCAGCGGGTCGCCCTTCTCCACCCGTTGGCCGGGCTTCACCGCCACGTTGACGATCATGCCGGGCATCGGCGCGGCGATGTGGTTGGCGTTGCCGTCCTCGGCCTTGCGGTTTTCCGCCTTGGCTTTGGCGCCGGCGAGCGGCACGCGGATCACCCGTGGTTGGCCGTTGAGTTCGAAGAACAGCTTCACCACGCCTTCTTCCGGCACCTCGGTCTTGCCTTGCAGGCGGATCAGCAGGGTCTTGCCAGGCTCCAGGTCGACGGCGATCTCCTGCTGCTCCTTCAGGCCGTAGAAGAACACCGGGGTCGGCAGCACCGACACGTCGCCGTATTGTGCCTGCTGGGCGGCGAAATCGCGGAACACCTTGGGGTACATCAGGCTGGAGGCCAGGTCGTTGTCGTCCACCTCCCGACCCACGGCTTTTTCCAGCGCGACATGGGCGGCGTCGAGATCGGTCGGCGGCAAGGTAGCGCCGGGGCGGCCGGTCAGCGGCGCGTCGCCCTTCAGCACCTTTTTCTGCAGCTCGGCCGGGAAGCCGTCGGGCGGGAAACCCAGCTCGCCGCGGAACAGCGAGATCACCGAATCCGGGAAGGCCAGCTCGCGCTGCGGGTTGCTGACGTCGGCCGGCGTCAGGTCGTTGGCGACCATGAACAGCGCCATGTCGCCGACCACCTTGGAGGTCGGCGTCACCTTCACGATGTCGCCGAATAGCTGGTTGACCTCGGCGTAGGCGCGCGACACCTCCGGCCAGCGATGTTCCAGCCCCAGCGAACGGGCCTGCTCGCGCAGGTTGGTGTATTGGCCGCCGGGCATTTCGTGCTTGTAGACGTCGGACGTGCCGGCCCGCATGTCGGCCTCGAACGGCGCGTAGTAGCGGCGCACGCCTTCCCAGTACTGGGACAGCGATTGCATCGCATCCAGGTCCAGCCCGGTGTCGCGCTCGCTACCCGACACGGCGGCGGCGATGGCGCCGAGGTTGGGTTGCGAGGTAAGGCCGCTCATCGCATCCAGCGCGCCATCCACCGCATCCACGCCGGCATCGATGGCAGCCAGCACGCTGGCGGCGGCGATGCCGCTGGTGTCGTGGGTGTGGAAGTGGATCGGCAGGCCGACTTCTTCCTTCAGTGCCTTCACCAGGGCGGCAGCGGCGCGCGGGCGGCAGACACCGGCCATGTCCTTGATGCCCAGAACGTGGACACCGGCGCGTTCCAGCTCCTTCGCCATGGTCACGTAGTACTTCAGGTCGTACTTGGGGCGGGCGGCGTCGAAGGGGTCGCCGGTGTAGCAGATGGCGCCTTCACAGAGGCCGCCTGCTTCCACCACCGCGTCGATGGCGACGCGCATGTTCTCTACCCAGTTGAGCGAGTCGAACACGCGGAACACGTCCACCCCGGTGCGGGCCGCCTGCTGCACGAAGTGGCGCACCACATTGTCCGGGTAGTTGGTGTAGCCGACCGCGTTGGAGGCGCGTAGCAGCATCTGGAACGGGATGTTGGGAATCGCCTCGCGCAGCTGCGCCAGCCGCGCCCAAGGGTCTTCCTTGAGGAAGCGCATCGCCACGTCGAAGGTGGCGCCGCCCCAGCATTCCAGCGAGAACAGGTTGGGCAGCAGCCGCGCGTATTGCGGCGCGATCTCCAGCATGTCCTTGGTGCGCATGCGGGTGGCGAACAGCGACTGGTGGGCATCGCGCATGGTGGTGTCGGTGAGCAGCACGCGCTGCTGCGCCTTCATCCACTGGGCGAAACCGGCCGGGCCGAGTTCCTTCAGCAGGTCGCGGGTGCCGCGCGGCGGCGGCGCGGACAGCTCGACCCGGGGCTTGATCGGCGCGGCCAGCACGCCTTCGGGCGCCTTGCGGCCCTTCATCTCCGGGTTGCCGTTGACCACCACTTCGCCGATGAAGCGCAGCAGGCGGGTCGCGCGGTCGCGGCGCGGGGTGAACTTGAACAGTTCCGGCGAGGTATCGATGAAGCGCGTGGTGCACTCGCCGGACTTGAACAGCGGGTGTTGGATCACGTTCTCCAGGAACGGCAGGTTGGTGGACACGCCGCGCACCCGGAACTCGCGCAGCGCGCGGTCCATGCGGTGGATGGCCTCGTCGGAGGTGGCTGCCCAGGCGGTCACCTTCACCAGCAGCGAGTCGTAGTAGGGCGTGATCACCGCGCCAGAGTAGGCCGTGCCGGCATCCAGCCGGATGCCGAAGCCACCGGCGCTGCGGTAGGCAGTGAGGCGCCCGTAGTCCGGGGTGAAGCTGTTTTCCGGGTCTTCGGTGGTCACCCGACATTGCAGCGCATGGCCGTAGAGGCGCAGCTCGGACTGGGCCGGCACGCCGCTCTCGGTGGTGCCGATGGCGGCGCCTTCGCTCACCCGGATCTGCGCCTTGACGATGTCGATGCCGGTGACGGCCTCGGTCACCGTGTGCTCCACCTGAATGCGCGGATTCACCTCGATGAAGTAGAACTTGCCAGTGTCGGCGTCCATCAGGAACTCGACGGTGCCGGCGTGGGTGTAATTCACCGCGCGGCCGAGGCGCAACGCGGATTCGCACAGCTCGGCGCGGGTCTCATCCGACAGGTACGGCGCCGGGGCGCGTTCCACCACCTTCTGGTTGCGGCGCTGGACCGAACAGTCGCGCTCGAACAGGTGCACCAGTTGGCCGTGCTTGTCGCCGAGGATTTGTACCTCGACGTGGCGGGCGCGGCGCACCAACTTCTCGAGGTAGACCTCATCGTTGCCGAAGGCGGCCAGCGCTTCGCGGCGGGCAACGTCGACCTGGGTCGGAAGATCGGCTTCGGACTCGATCACCCGCATGCCACGGCCGCCGCCTCCCCAACTGGCCTTGAGCATCAGCGGGTAGCCGACCGCCGCCGCCAGCGGCTTGATCTCCTCGATCTCGCGCGGCAAGGCGCCGGTTGCCGGCATCACCGGCACGCCAGCGGCAGTCGCCGCGTTGCGGGCCGCCACCTTGTTGCCCAAGGTCCGCATCACGTCCGGGCGCGGGCCGATGAAGGTGATGCCTTCACGGGCGCAGGCCTCGGCGAAATCGGGGTTCTCGGAGAGGAAACCATAGCCGGGGTGGATGGCATCCACGCCCGCCTCCTTGGCGACGCGGATGATGTCCTCGATGTCCAGGTAGGCGGCGATGGGTTTCTTGCCCTCGCCGACCAGGTAGCTTTCGTCCGCCTTGAAGCGGTGCAGCGCGAAACGGTCTTCCTGGGCATAGATGGCCACCGTCCGGATGCCGAGCTCGGCGGCCGCCCGCATCACGCGGATGGCAATCTCGGAACGGTTGGCGACCAGCAACTTGCGGATCTTGGTCATGGCAGGCGCAGTCAAGGTTGAGGTTGCGGGCAGGCGACCCCGCAGCCTCGACACCTGTGCAAAATTCAACCGCAACACCCGATTTTTATCCCAACGAACCCGCCACCCCTCACCAAGATTGGCGTGTTACCTGGATCAAACCCGAATTGCGCGCTGATCATTTTTGCACAGGCGCATACAGGCGCCGGTCACCGTGATTCCAGTCGGCGGGGCCTAGCCGATGTCCCGGTCAGTCCCCGCGCGGATTGCGTCAGTGGGCAATTAAAGCGTGCTGCGCGCAAAGTGATCCAGTAGATTTGCGACTTGTTCTAGAGGGAAGGCGACACGGAACCCCGCTCCGCCGCGGCGGCAACCGGCTCGACTTAACCCGAGGACTCCCCGTCGAACCGCGCCGGCAGGCCCATGTAGGCCGCATAGCGCCCCGCCGCCTGGACAAATCGCGCCCGGTCCGCATCCGTCAGTTCGCCGAACGGCGCCAGCGACAGATCGACCGACTTGCGCTTGACCGCCCGCCGCCAGGTTCCCACCACCCGGCCGTCGATCACCAGGGTCGCCGCGAACACCCCGTTGCCGCCCGGACACACCTTGTCGGCATGCTCTGCTGCCAGCACCGCGCCGCGATCCTTGTAGCCCAGCAGGTATTCATCGAAACCAGGCAGCGCGAAGGCGGACGGCTTCGCCTTGCGCGACGCCGCCTCAGCCGACAGCCAATAGTCCTGTCCATCCAGCGTGATCCGCTCGAATTCCGGCTTCACCGCCTCGAACCCCGCCCGCGCCTCTGCCGCACTCAGCCCGGACCACCATAGATAGTCTGCCAACGTCACCGGCCCCCGGCTACGGATATAGCGCCGCGCCAGCTCGGCCAGCCCTTCCTCCCGCGACAAGCTCAGCGCCTGAGACGGCGGCGCCCAGTCATCCAGCAGCGCAAAGGTCTGCGCCTTGCCCTGCTGCCCCGCGCAGCAGACCAGGCCGTGCTGGGCGGCATCCCACAGGATGTGATAACCGCGCTGGTCGGCGGTGGCCACGCCTGCCTGCTCCAGCAACACGTAGATCTCGTCCCGGCCGATCGGCCCCCGGCCTTCCAGCCCCCGGGCCAGCAGCTCCCGGCAACGGCCCAGCAGCGCGTCGTCCAGCTCCAGATCGCGGTGCCGTCGCGCCATGCCGGCGAGGCTCTTCGGCGCCGTCAGCGCCAACAGCCAGCGCACGTCAGCAGCGGCCACCATGTGCAAGGTACCCCGCATCGGCCACGTCCGCAGAATGGTCCGCCCCTGGACCGCCCGCTCCACGTCTTCGTCGGTGGCGCCCGACAGCCGCAAGCCGATCGACCACTTGACACTGGCGTAGTCCTGCCCCTGCATGCCGCCGAGCCAAGCGACCACCTCCGCCGCA
>CBIHQA010000185.1:0-7276 GCA_966211475.1 uncultured Neisseriales bacterium | reverse complement strand
CGGACGCATCGAACACGGCAGCAAGGACGAGGTGGGCCGGCTGCTCGACGCACTGACCTACATGCAGAACGAACTCAAACAGGTGGCCGGCCAGATCAAGCGCGGTGCGGACGAACTGTCGCTGTCCGCCGCAGCGCTGGCCAGCTCGTCCAGCGACGTGGCCAAGGCGTCGGACATCCAGAGCGAGGCGTCGTCCGCCATCGCCGCCGCCGTCGAGGAAATGACCGTCAGCATCGGCCACATCAACGACCATGCCGGCGAGACGCGCCGCATCTCCGGCGAGGCCGGCCAGTTGTCGGAACACGGTGCCCATGTCACCCACAAGGCCACCACCAATATGCGCGGTATCGCCGACACCGTCGGCACCTCCCTCGGCCAGGTGGAGGACCTGAGCCAGAAGATCGACCGGGTCTCCGGCATCGTCGAGGTGATCAAGGGCATTGCCGACCAAACCAATCTGCTCGCGCTCAATGCCGCCATCGAAGCAGCGCGGGCCGGCGAGCACGGCCGCGGCTTCGCGGTGGTGGCGGACGAAGTGCGCAGCCTGTCGGAACGCACCGCGCGCTCCACCCAGGAAATCGCCGGCATGATCCAGCAGATCCTCGACGGTGCGGCCGGCACGGTGAGCAGCATGCAGACAGTGGTCAGCGAAGTCGGCAGCGGCGTGGAACTGTCGAACGAAGCCGGCGACGTGATCCGCCAGATCAACGAACGGATGCGCGACGTGGTGCAGGCGGTCGCCGATATTTCCGCCGCGCTACGCGAACAGAGCACCGCCAGCAGCGACATCGCCAAGCAGATCGAATGCATCGCGCAATCGACCGAGGAAAACACCACCGCGATCTCGGCCGCCGCCGATTCGTCGCGGCGGGTGAACGACCTCGGGCAAGGGCTGCTGCAATCGGTGGCGCGCTTCAAGCTGGAGTAGTCTGACGCGGGCCATCCAGCCCTCACAGCCCTAGCCCGCCTGCAGAAAAGCTGGCGAAAGAAGCGGATGAACAACGCGGCGGCGAAACGGCGCTGACCGGCGGGGTCAACACCGCGTTCGCAAGCGGGTTCAGCGCGCCAGCATCAGATCCAGGTTCTGCACGGCGGCACCCGATGCGCCCTTGCCCAGGTTGTCGAACATGGCGAACAACAGCGCGTGCTGGTGACGGTCGTTGCTCAATACGCCTAGCCGCAGGTCGTTGGTGCCATTGAGCGCTTGCGGGTCGAGCTGCGTGAGCGCTTCGCTTTCCTGCTTTCCCACTACCTGCACGTGCTGCTTGCCGGCGTAACGCTGGGCCAGACAGTCGCGCAGCTTGTCACCGGTCGTACCGGCAGCAAGCCGGTTCAGGTCCAACGGAATGGTCAGCACGATGCCTTGCCGGTACGCGCCATAGGAAGGCACAAAGATCGGCCGCGTCGTGAGCCCGGCATGCTGCTGAATCTCCGGCGTGTGCTTGTGCTCCAGCCCCAGGCCGTAAACCTGAAAGGCGTTCGCCACTGCATCCGGTCCTTCGTGCGCCTCCACTGCCGCGCGGCCGCCACCGGAGTAGCCGGATACCGCATGGATGTTGAGCGAGAGCGCGCCCGGCAGCAGCCCCGCCTCGATCAAGGGCCGCAACAGGCCGATAGCACCCGTGGGATAGCAGCCGGGGTTGGACACCCGAAGGGCACTGGCGACGCGCTGCGGCTGGGCATCGTCCATCTCCGGGAAGCCATAGGTCCAACCCTCGGCCAGGCGATGGGCGGAGCTGGCGTCGATCACCCGCACGGACGGGTTCACGATGGACGCGACCGCCTCCTTCGCCGCCGCATCCGGCAAGCACAGGATCGCGATATCGCAGTCGTTGATCGCCTGCGCCCGGCGGATCGGATTCTTGCGGTCCGCCTCCGGCAGGGTGAACAGCCGCAGGTCGGTGCGGCCACGCAGCCGGTCGTGGATTTGCAGGCCGGTGGTGCCCTGGTCGCCGTCAATGAATACGAGGGGTGCGCTCATGTTGGGTCTCTTGCCATGTAGTGGGATCGGATTCGTCGGCCCTATGTTGCAAGCGCATCCATGTAAAGAAAAGTTGCATTTTCTGTCATCCAACTTTGCATTTTCTGAATTACAGTACGGGGATGCGTGAACTCAGCCTCGACCGCCTGCGGACCCTAGTCGTCATCGCGGAACGCGGTTCCTTTGCGGAAGCCGCCCGCGACCTGCACCTGGCGCCGCCCACTGTCAGCCTGCACATTTCAGAGCTGGAAAGCCGCGTCGGCGCCCCGCTGCTGGTGCGCAAACGCGGCGAGGTACGGCCGACCGCCATCGGCGAAAACCTGCTCGAACACGCCCGGCGCCTACTGGCGGACGCGGATCAGGCGCTGGAGGATGTGCGGCGGCAAGTACAAGGACTGGCCGGGCAAGTTCGGTTGGGTGCCTCCACCGGCGCCCTGGCCCATCTGCTGCCGCAAGCACTGGAAACTCTGCGCAAAGACCACCCCGGCATCGACGTGCGGGTGGCGGTGCTGACCTCGCAGGAAACGCTATCGCGCCTGTCCAGCGGCAAGCTCGACATCGGCCTGGTCGCCCTGCCCCAGCCGCCGGTGGCGGGGCTGACCGTCCTGCCGTGGCGGCGAGACCCGGTGCGCGCCTTTCTGCCGGCGCACTGGTCCTGCCCCGCTACCGTCACGCCGGAATGGCTGGCCAGCCAAGCGCTGATCCTCAATGACACCAGCACCCGGCTGGCGCAGCTCACCACGGAATGGTTCGCCGCCAGCGGGCAATATCCGGTGCCGCGCATCCAGCTCAACTACAACGACGCGATCAAGAGTCTGGTCGCGGCGGGATACGGCGCGACGCTGCTGCCGCACGAAACGACGGCGCCGGAGGCGGATGCACGAATCGTGATGCGCGAGCTGGACCCACCGCTGTGGCGCCACCTGGGCATCGCCCACCGGGCGGGCGATGTCGAGCCGGCCACCCGGCATGTGCTGGATGTGTTGGGTGGGTTGAGTCAGGGGCAGGAAACGGGCGGAGCAAATACGTCCGGTTAATGCCGGAACCTAGCATCCGGTTTTGAGTACATCCGCCAGCCGGGTGACCGCATCCCGGTCTGGCGCCGCGCCCAGGGCGAGACGCAACCCTGCTTCGCTCGCCGTCCGCCCCACGGCGAACACCGCTTCGCCCACCACCGTGATGCCATGCCGTGCCAGGTGCCGCTGCAAGCTGGCACTGGCCTGACGGTCGCGGCAGCGTAGCCAGCGGTGCGGCGCACAGGCCAGACTGGGGTCAATCAGCGGGCCGAGCACCGTATCCAACAGCGCATGCCGCTGCGCCAGTTCCGCACGCTGCCAGAGCAAGCGTCGCGACGCAGTGCCGTCGGCCAGCCACAACCGGGCCACGTCGGCCAACAGCGGGTTCACGTACCAGCTGCTGCCGTGCCAGTGGTCGGCGGCAGCCCCCAACTGGCCGCCCGCATCGGCGATCAAGCCGATGCGTAGTCCAGGTGCGATGGTCTTCGACAAACCGGATACGTAGATCACCTGCTCTGGTGCCAGCGCCGCCAGCGTGGGTGGCGCATCCGGCAGCAGCGGGCCGTAGACGTCTTCCTCGACCAGCGGCAAACCGTGCTGTCGCGCGAGCGCGATCACTGCATCGCGGCGCTCGCGGTCGAGCGTGCGGCCGGTCGGGTTGTGCAAGGTCGGCATCAGTACCGCCAGCCGGGCGCGACGCCTGCGCAGGCGCTGCGCCAGTCCGTCCGGGTCCAGCCCGGCCGCGTCCATCGGAATGGCTTGCAGCCCGAGCTGCAATTCCGTCGCCAACGCCTTCAAGCCGGGATAGGTCAGCGACTCGCACAGCACGGTATCGCCCGGCCGGGTCAGGCAGCGCAGTACCTGGGCCATCGCATGCTGCGCACCGGCGCACAGCAGCAATTGTTCCGGCGCGACGGTCGGGCCGTGCTGCGCGATCCATTGCGCCATGGCCGCGCGGTGCGGCGCCCAGTCTGCAAACGGACGGTAGGCCAAGCGGTCCGACAACGGGGTTTGCGCGGCGAGCGTGGCCAGCGCCTGCTCCAGGTCATGATCGTCCGGCGGCATCGGCGGCGTACTGGCCGACAGATCGAGCTGCGGCAGATCGCGCATGTTCAGGGTGAACAAGCGGTCGGCGCGGTCCGGCTCGCGGACGAAGCTGCCCCGCCCGGCCTCGCCGCTAATGAGCTGGCGGCGGGCGGCTTCGCGGTAAGCGCGGGTCACCGTGGACAGGTGCAGGCCCAGCAGATCGGCCAAGGTCCGTTGCGGCGGCAGACGCTCGCCCGGCCGCAGCCGTCCACGTGCCACGTCGTCGGTCAGCGCTTGCAACAGCGCGCCGTAGCGGGGGCCGGGGTAGGCATCGAGGTCGGGGAGCCACATGGGATCAGTATGCCCCAGGGGGGCGTGGGCTTGTCATGCAGACAAGTAGGCGATGGCCTGAGTCAGCATGAAGGCGTTGCCCCCTGATTGATGGAGTCTTCCCATGCAGCTTCCCAACCTCGACGATCTGCGCGCCGCCCAGGCACTGATCCGCGACAACCTGGCGCCCACCCCTGCTTATGCTTGGCCCCGCCTGGCCGAACGATTCGGCCGCACGGTATGGGTGAAACACGAGAACGTGACGCCGATCACGGCATTCAAGCTACGCGGTGGCCTCGTCTACCTGGCGCGCCATGTCGCCGAGCACGGGCGGCGCGGCCTGGTCTCCGCCACGCGGGGTAATCACGGACAATCGCTGGCCTATGCCGGCCGCCGCCACGGCGTGCCAATCACCATCGTGGTGCCCCACGGCAACAGCGTGGAGAAGAACGCCGCGATGCGTGCACTGGGTGCCGAGCTGATCGAATACGGCGACGACTTCCAGGCATCCGTCGAATACGCGCAGGCACTGGCCGTGGAGCGCGGGCTGATGCTGGTGCCGCCCTTCCACCGCGACCTGGTGACCGGCGTCGCCACCTATGCGCTGGAACTGCTGGAAGCACTGCCGGAACTCGCCCGCGTCTATGTGCCGATCGGCATGGGATCCGGCATTTGCGGCATGGCGGCAGCCAAGGTCGCACTCGGCCACCCTGTCGAGATTGTCGGCGTCGGCGCGGTCGAGGCCCCGGCCTATGCCCATGCCTTCGCGACCGGCCGTTGCGATCCGTATCCGGCGTCGGCTCGGCTGGCCGACGGCATGGCGACCCGCCAGCCGCACCCCGATGCGGTCGCCATCCTGCGTGCCCACGTCAGCCGCGTGGTCACCGTCGATGAGTCCGAAGTTGCCGCGGCAATGCGCGATCTGTTCGAGACCACGCATCACGTTGCGGAAGGCGCAGGCGCGGCAGCCCTGGCCGGGTTGGCCCAGGATCATCGTGCCGACACCCTGCCGCCGCCGCATGCTGCAGTGGCCGTGGTGTTGAGCGGCGGCAACGTCGACCGTGACGTGTTTGCCGCGACGTTGACGGCCGACTGATCGAACCCGACCGGCCCTGCCCGTCGTCCTGGCGTGCGGGGCCTCCCCCTTACGGGCATGCAATAGCGTATCGGTTGCCGGGGTACGACGCTGTTCACATCGATGGCGCGGCATCCCGAAACCCTTCTCCAGCCTCGTTTAGCCGGGCGCGGCCCCCTCAGCCGCCAGCCCACCCGGACGCCCCGCCTCCCATCCCGCTTGCGGTGACGCCATCCCGTGCCACATTGATAGCTGGACATCCAGTCGGCAATGCACGGAGGCCACCATGGCATCACCCCAATCCCCCGCCTCGGGCGAACTCGCCCAGCAGGCGGAAATCGACCACTTCCGCTACCACCGGCCCCACACCCATCTGTTCAGTCCATTCGGCGACGACTGGTTCGCCCGCAAAGCGGAAGGCTTTGCGCGCTTCTTCGGCACGCCGCTGTTCCTGGTGGCGCAGACCATGGTGGTGGCGGTGTGGATCGGCATGAACGTATCGGGGCTGACCCGCTTCGACGTGTATCCCTTCATCCTGCTGAACCTCGCGTTCAGCCTGCAGGCCGCCTATGCGGCGCCGCTGATCCTGCTGGCGCAAACCCGCCAGGCAGAGCGCGACAAGGCCCATGCAGAAGCCGATGCGCAGCACCGCGAAGCGCTGGCCACCGCTGCGGAAGAGCGTCAGGCGATTGCCACGCAGAACACGCAGCAACTGGTGGAGCTGATGCAGCAAAACACCCACCTCACCGAGCTGACCAAGCAGCTGGCCGAGCGGATCGAAGCGCTGACGGTGGAAATGCACGACCGCTTCATGCAGGCAGACAGGCCGTCCAATCCGCACAACTGATGTGCGGCCATGCCATCGTCAACGCACCGGATCGGGGCGCAAGCGGCGCCACGCCCCGATCCGGGGCTTTTTGCCCATCCCTTCAACTTCACTTCATGCATTGAAATACAAACTTCAACGTATTTTTTCGCAAAAAAGTATCGTGTGTTGATTTTGGAGTATCAAACCACGCAAATCAGGACTGCTAGAGTTCGTCCCACGATGCACCACGAAGCATCGGTTACCCAATCAAGAGGAGACTTTCATGAAGCTCAACGTTTGCGCGGCGCTGGTCATGGCCGCCTGCGCCTCCACCGCTGCGTTCTCCACGGACCTGGTCATCGCGACGGTGAACAACGGGCACATGATCGAAATGGAGAAGCTGGGCAAGTTCTTCGAAAAGGACAACCCGGGCATCAAGTTGAAGTGGGTCACGCTGGAAGAAGGCGTGCTCCGTCAGCGCGTTACCACTGACATCGCCACCAAGGGCGGTCAGTTCGACGTGATGACCATCGGCATGTACGAAACGCCGATCTGGGCGCAAAAGGGCTGGCTGCAAGCGATCAAGCCGGATGCCGCCTTCGACATCAACGACCTGCTGCCGGCCATGCGCAACGGCCTGTCGTTCCACGGCCAGCTGTACGCCTCGCCCTTCTATGGCGAAAGCTCGATGCTGATGTACCGCAAGGACCTGGCCGACAAGGCTGGCATCAAGTTCGACGAGCGCCCGACCTGGGACCAGGTGAAGGCGGCGGCGGCCAAGATGCATGACCCGGCCAACGGCGTGTACGGCATCTGCCTGCGCGGCAAGCCGGGCTGGGGCGACAACATGGCCTTCGTGACCACCATGGTCAACGCCTTCGGCGGCCAGTGGTTCGACTTGAACTGGAAGCCGCAGCTCGAGACCCGCCCCTGGAAGGAGGCGGTGAACTTCTACGTCGACCTGCTCAAGCAGTACGGCCCGCCGGGGTCGGCCTCGAACAGCTTCAACGAGATCCTGGCGCTGTACAACGAAGGCAAGT
>CBIHQA010000184.1:0-7301 GCA_966211475.1 uncultured Neisseriales bacterium | reverse complement strand
GCTGCCATCGTTGAGGTCTTCCACCGTCTGCTGGCTGCGGACGGTGGAATCCTGTGGCGAGGGGTTCGGCTTGAAGGTTTCAGAAGTCTGTTCGGTCTGGGCGAAATCCAGCTGCGCGGTGACCTGCGCCTTGATGTTGTCCTTGCCCCAGATCGGCGCGAGGATTTCCTCGATGCGCCGCATATAGCCTTGTTCCAGTGCGTGGACGTACTCCAGCTGCTTGGCGTCCAGACCCTGGTTGCGTTCCGGGTTGGCGTCGGCCGACAGCAGGTTGCCGCGCTGGTCGATCACCGTGACGTTCTTCAGCGGCAGGTCCGGCACGCTGCTGGAAACCAGGTGCATGATGCCAGCCACCTGCGCATCGTCGAGGGTGCGGCCGCCACGCAGGCTCAGCAGCACGGAAGCGCTGGGCTTCTGCTGCTCGCGCACGAATACCGTGCTCTTCGGGAAGGCCAAATGCACACGGGCTGACTCCACCGCCTCGATGGACTCGATGGAGCGGGCCAGCTCGCCCTCGACAGCCCGCTGGTAAGAAACCTGTTCGGCAAACTGGCTGATGCCAAGACGCTGGTTGTCCAGCAGCTCGAAACCGACCGTGCCGCCCTTCGGCAGCCCTTGGGTGGCCAGTTGCAGGCGGGTGTCGTAGACGCGGTCTTCCGGCACCTTGATGACGTTGCCGCCCTCGACGGTATAGGGCACGTTCATCTGCTGGAGCGCGGCGACGATGGCGCCGGCGTCCTTGTCCGCCAGATTGGCGAACAGGACTTTCTGTCCCGGCTTCTGCGCCCACAGCAGCAGGCCCATCACAATGGCAACCACCGCTGCGATGGCGACCATCACGGCGATCTTGCGAGGATTGGGAAGCTGATTGAACCGTGCAGTAAGCGCAGAAAGGTTCTGCGGAAAGGCTTGCGCCATGGCTGGTCAGGAATCCCGAGTCAAACCTGCATGTTCAGGACTTCCTGGTAGGCGGCAACCAAGCGGTTGCGGACCTGCACCAAGGTCTGGAAGGAAAGGCTGGCCTTTTGCATCGACATCATCACGTCTTGGAGGTCCACCCCGGATTCACCGGTGGCGAACTGCTTTTGCAGCGTATCAGCCTCTTGCTGCGAGCCGTTCACTTGCTGCAGCGCAGACTGCAGCATGGAAGGAAAATCCACGCCCTGGGAAGCCGTCGTCCCGGCGGGCTGACCGGCTGCCCGGTCGGCCATCGCCCGCATGTCGGCCAGCAACTGCGGTACGCCGTTGACGTTCATAGTAGGGTTCCTCACGACGTTTCAACCGATTATACAAACATTCTGCCGGAATCGCGCTAGCAGCCTGATGTCAGCGTGCATCGGGCTGGCAGCGCCCCATCGGCGGAATCAGCCGTTGTCGTTTTTCGCCTTGTGCCGGTACGCCCACGGCGGGGTCGGATCGCTGTCCTGCCACAGCCCGCGCCGTTCCCCCTTGGCCTGGCCCTGCGCGGCCTCGTAGCGGTCGAAGGCATCGCGGGGCTGATTGCGTTCGGCGTATTGGCGGTAATGCCAAGCGTACCCTGCCTCCACTTGCGACAGATTGATGTCCTGGTCGCCGACCTCCAGTCGCCCGACCGTCCGGCCGTAGCGGTCCTGGTCTACCACATCCACGGTCACCGTGCGGCGGTACACCTTATCCGACAAGGCTTGCTTTGCCGCTTGTCCGTAGGGCTGGGACTTTTCGGGGGCGTCCACAAAAGCCAGTCGGATACGGTGCTGCTTGTGCGCATCGTCCAGTACCGTGACGGTATCTCCATCCGCAACCGCTACCACTTCGCCCACGATACGATCGGCAGTCGTCGTTGCGCCGCCGCTCTTTTGCCAGGCTGCCCAGCCGATGGTCAGCAGGATGACGACCGCCCCCACCTTGGCGACAGGCGAACGGGCGGTCAGCAAGGTCAGGACGGCCCTGCCGGCCTGTTGCGTGGCCCGGTTCGAAGCGCGCATGAGGACTCCGTTGAAAATCTGAAATGGGTAAGGCGGTAGCCGCGTTGAGCGCGGATTCTGCCAAATCCGGCGGGCCTCGACCACTACCGTGATCGTCCCTCATGGTCATCCGTCGGAAAGGTGCGCCGAAATTTGATTCGATTCATGCACTTAACCTACAATGCGCCCCTTTCCCTCCACCCCTTTCGTAATAAGGGGCAGAGAAATTTGCAGAACACGATGCAGTTAAGGTGTCGAACCAACAGGCCTTGCCCGTGACTCGACTGTCCTTTCGGTTTTCGAAATACGCCGTTGTTTTCGAAAACATGAATTCATCCCGCCGAAGCCGTCTCCCGCCTTATGTCCGTCATCGCCCAACAGGTTGCGCGCCGCCGCACCTTTGCCATCATCTCCCACCCTGACGCGGGCAAGACCACGCTCACGGAAAAGCTCCTGCTGTTCTCCGGCGCGATCCAGCTCGCCGGCACGGTGAAGGCCAAGAAGTCCGGGCGCCACGCCACCTCGGACTGGATGGAGATCGAAAAGCAGCGCGGTATCTCGGTGGCGAGCTCGGTGATGCAGTTCGACTACCGCGAGCATGTGATCAACCTGCTCGACACCCCGGGCCACCAGGACTTCTCGGAAGACACCTACCGCGTGCTGACCGCGGTGGACTCCGCGCTGATGGTGATCGACGCCGCCAAGGGCGTGGAAGAGCAGACCATCAAGCTGCTGAACGTCTGCCGCCTGCGCGATACGCCTATCGTCACCTTCATGAACAAGTACGACCGCGAAGTCCGCGACAGCCTGGAGCTGCTGGACGAGGTCGAGTCGGTGCTGAAGATCCAGTGCGCGCCGATTACCTGGCCAATCGGCATGGGCAAGACCTTCCGTGGTGTGTACAACCTGCTGAAGGACGAGATCATGCTGTTCGAGGCGGGCCAGGAGCGCGCCGACCAGCAGGTGTCCGAAGTGATCCAGGGCATCGACAACCCGCGTTTGCAGGAGCTGTTCCCGCTGGAAATGGATCAGCTGCGCATGGAGATCGAACTGGTGAAGGGCGCAAGCCACCCGTTCGAGCTGGAGGCTTTCCTGGCGGGCAAGCTCACGCCAGTATTCTTTGGCTCCGCCATCAACAACTTCGGTGTGCGCGAAATCCTCAACGCCCTGGTGGACTGGGCGCCCTCGCCGCGCTCCCGCCACGCCAACCAGCGCATGGTGGAACCTTCCGAAGGCAAGTTCTCCGGCTTCGTGTTCAAGATTCAGGCCAATATGGACCCGAAGCACCGCGACCGCATCGCCTTTGTGCGGGTGTGCTCCGGCCAGTTCGAGCGCGGCATGAAGATGAAGCATCTGCGACTGAATCGCGACATCTCCGCCAACTCGGTGGTGACCTTCATGGCCCACGAACGGGAGCAGGTCGAGGAAGCCTACGCGGGCGACATCATCGGCATCCCGAACCACGGCAATATGCAGATCGGCGATAGCTTCACCGAAGGCGAAACGCTGCAATTCACCGGTATCCCGTTCTTCGCACCGGAACTGTTCCGCACGGTCCGCGTGAAGAACCCCCTGAAGATCAAACAGTTACAGAAAGGTCTTCAGCAACTGGGTGAAGAAGGTGCGGTACAGGTCTTCAAGCCGATGTCTGGCGCGGACTTGATCCTCGGCGCCGTGGGCGTGCTGCAGTTCGAAGTGGTCGCCAGCCGATTGGCCAATGAATACGGTGTGGAAGCGATCTTCGAATCGACCTCTACCTCGACCGCCCGCTGGCTGACTTTCAAGGACGGGACAAAGCGCGCGGAATTCGAGAAGGCACTGGTCGCCCAGCTTGCCGTGGACGCCGGCGGCAACCTCGCATTCTTGGCGACCAGCCGGGTCAACCTGGAGCTGACCCAGGAACGCTGGCCGGACGTCACCTTCCTGGCTACGCGTGAGCACGCGGCGCAGTTGAACTGACCCTGCCCCATCAATGAAAACGGCCCGCATGACGGGCCGTTCTTCTTTGTACTCACCCAGCCGCGTCACATGCAGGCGCGGAACACCTCCATCAGCGACGCATCGCCTTTCCGGGCGATATCCAGACCGTAGTCCTGCATCGGCCGCATGCCAGCGTCGATCGCCCGGGCACGCAGCTCAGCCGCATTGATGTGCCCGGAGATGTGATCGCGAACCTCATCCGTCACCACGAACAATTCGAAGATCGCCCGTCGTCCGGTCAAGCCCGTGTTGTGACAGGAGTCACACCCCTTACCGACGTAAAACACTTCGCTGGGCCCGACCCGCATGGATTTGCGGATAAGCGGAGACACTTCCTCCTCGACACGGCAATGCGGGCAATTGGTCCGTACCAACCGTTGCGCCAGCACCCCGATGACCGCGGAACGAATCAGGTAATCGGCAATGCCGATCTCCGACAAGCGGGTGATCGCGCCGGGCGCATCGTTGGTATGCAAGGTCGACAACACGAGGTGGCCGGTGAGCGCCGCCTCTAGTGCCACCTGACAGGTTTCCAGGTCGCGCATTTCGCCGATCATGATCACGTCGGGATCGTGCCGCAGGATGTGTCGCAGCGTTTGCGCCACCCCAAATTCCATCGCCTGCAGCAACTGGATCTGACATGCGCCTGGCAGCTCGAACTCAACCGGGTCCTCGACCGTCACCACATTGACCCGCTCCCGCATCACGTACTGCAATGCCGCGTACAGCGAGGTGCTCTTGCCCGACCCGGTCGGCCCGGTCACCAGAAAGATGCCGTGACTGCGTTCCAATAGATTGATAAAGCGCGCTTCGTCCTCAGGTGTGAAGCCGATATCAGCCACGTTGCGCAGCCCGGCCTTGCTACTGAGGATCCGGATCACCACGCTTTCGCCAAACACCGCCGGAATGACCGAAATCCGCAGATCGACCGAATCGCCGCCAACCTTGACCCGACATCGTCCGTCCTGCGGAAGGCGCCGCTCGGCGATGTTCAGCCGGCTGAGGATCTTGATGCGGCTGACCACCGGCGGCAGCAAGGGGCGGGCGAGCGTCCGGAACAGGATCAGTGTACCGTCGATGCGGAGCAGCACTTCCACCCGATCGCGGTACGGCAGGATATGGATGTCGGACGCCCGGCGCTGGATACCCTCCGTCAGGAAGGACTCCACCATCTTCACAATCGGCCGCTGTTGGGCCAGCTGTTCGGCTTCGCGCCATAGCTGCTGCTCTTCGGTATCCGGCCCTTCCACATCCACGGAACCCAGAGCAGCCTCTTCGTCCAGCGCGGAATATTGCTCCCTTATCGCCCGCCGGATGGCGTCCGGCTCTGCACGGGCCACCCACAGCTTTCGCTGGGTGGCAAAGCGCAGCGCATCCAGTTGCGCCGGCCCCGGAATCGCGCCCACCGCCACCGCCAGATGATCCCCTTCCTCGAACAGGGGAATCGCACCGTACTGCTCCGCCACGCTCCGTGGCATCAAACTGAAGATATGCGGCTCGAAATCAAAGCCGCGCAAGTCGACCTGAGGAATACCCAACTGCGCGCAGATCGCCTGCTCGACAGCCTGCTCGGGAACCAAGCCCTGCTTGATCAGCCACTCACCGAGGCGGGCGCCGTCGTGATGCGGATTGGTCAGCAAGGCCTGCTGCAGGATATCCGACGTGACGAAGCCGCCCGCGATCAGCAGATCCCCCAGCCGCCGGTTATCGCGGTGATGCGCGTACCGGAAGAAGGTCTGCAGCTGCTTGACGCGATTGAATGGAAGGGTATTGATGACAGCGCCCATGGGTCATTTATGTGTTGAATACCCTATGCAGTGTAGACGGCAATACCGCAGCCGCCTTTGCGAACCGACCTTCGTCAACCCCGATATGCCATTGGAAAGTGGCACACTTCGTTTGTAGTTAAACTACGTACATTTCTGTAGTTTTTGTTGTGCTCGTGGAAACCGCATTCCGCATGGATTGTTGCGACGCAACATGCGCAAAATGCGACATCAACTGAATCGTGAACCTGCATTCTAATCGGTTCATCTGTAACAAAACTACGCTTTACGCATAAATTACGAGGATGGATAATGGCGCCAACCAAATTTCCGGCTCGTACCCTTTCCGGCAATCCCGGCATTCGAGCCCGCGACAATCTGCTCAAAAGGTACTGCATGATGCGCTGCTCAGTGGCTGTCATTGGCCCTGACCTTCCCGGCACGCTCCAGGCGCGACACCCCGTCGCCGCATCCCGTACTACGGGCATTCCCTCATCGGCAATTTCCACCCGGTCGTCTATTGTTTCAATCCGTCGGTTCGATGACGCGATGGAATCAACGCGACCACTTTTCGCGACCGCCAAGAGCTTGTCCGCGAATAAGCGCGCGAGGACGGCGAAGTGGAAATCGTGCAAGGCAAGGCGTGTTTTCGCAGCTTGGGTGGCCCCCAAGGAAGAAAACGCAACGCAGCCATGCACGACTTACGCTCGCCGGCCGACCGCGTCTTATTCGCGGACAAGCTCTAACCCACGGTAACGCGACAAAACATACATAACGAAGAGGTCCACGATGACTGCACCACTACCCGAAGACATCGATCCGCAGGAGACGCGGGAATGGCTGGAAGCCTTGGAATCCGTCCTCGAAAACGAGGGCGCGGACCGGGCCCAGTACCTGCTGGAGACACTGACCGACAAGGCGCGCCGCACTGGGGCCTACCTGCCCTTCTCGGCCAATACCGCCTACCTGAATACCATTCCCCCGCAGAAAGAAAAGCTTTCTCCGGGTAACCATGCGCTGGAAGAGCGCATTCGCTCCTATATCCGCTGGAATGCACTGGCGACCGTCGTTCGCGCCAACAAGCAGGGCGGCGACCTGGGCGGCCACATTTCTTCGTTCGCGTCGGCGGCCACGCTGTACGACGTGGGCTTCAACCATTTCTGGCGTGCCCCGCACGGCGACTTCCTGGGCGACCTGGTCTACATCCAGGGCCACTCGGCGCCGGGCGTCTACGCCCGCGCCTTCCTGGAAGGCCGCATTTCCGAAGAACAACTGAACACCTTCCGCCAGGAAGTGGACGGCGGCGGCCTATCCTCCTATCCGCACCCCTGGCTGATGCCGGACTTCTGGCAGTTCCCGACCGTATCGATGGGTCTGGGTCCGATCATGGCGATCTACCAGGCCCGCTTCATGAAGTACATGGAAAGCCGCGGCTTTGCCCAGCCTTCCGACCGCAAGGTCTGGTGCTTCTGCGGCGACGGTGAAATGGACGAGCCGGAATCGTTGGGTGCCATCTCGCTGGCCGGCCGCGAAAAGCTCGACAACCTGGTGTTCGTGATCAACTGCAACCTGCAGCGCCTGGACGGCCCGGTGCGCGGCAACGGCAAGATCA
>CBIHQA010000183.1:0-7315 GCA_966211475.1 uncultured Neisseriales bacterium | reverse complement strand
CGGCAGCATCCCGTCGCAGTTCCGCCCGTATCCATCGCACCGAGGTGACCGGCCGTGTCGCGGCGCTGACCGAGGCCGATGCCAGCCGTCACACCGCCTTCCCGCAGCGCATCGCCCAACAGCAAGCGCTGCTGAAGCTGCCGCCGCTGCCGACTACTACCATCGGCTCCTTCCCGCAGACGCCGGATATCCGGGCTGCCCGCGCCGCCTTCAAGAAGGGCGAACTGCCGCAGGCCGGCTACGAGGCCGCGATGCGTGCCGCCATCCGCCTGTCGGTGCAGAAGCAGGAGGAACTGGGCATCGATGTGCTGGTGCACGGCGAAGCCGAACGCAACGACATGGTCGAATACTTCGGCGAGCAGCTGGACGGCTATGCCTTCACCCAGCACGGCTGGGTGCAGAGCTACGGCAGCCGCTGCGTGAAGCCGCCGGTGATCTACGGCGACGTGTGCCGCCCGCTGCCGATGACGGTCGTCTGGAGCAAGTTCGCGCAGGAGCTGACCCGCAAGCCGATGAAGGGCATGTTGACCGGGCCGGTGACCATGCTGCAGTGGTCCTTTGTGCGGGATGACCTGCCGCGCGAAACCGTCACCCTGCAGATCGCCCTGGCGCTGCGCGACGAAGTGCGCGACCTGGAAGCCGCCGGTATCCGCGTGATCCAGATCGACGAGCCGGCCTTCCGCGAAGGCCTGCCGCTGCGCCGTGCCGACTGGGAGTCGTACCTGGAGTGGGCGGCTCGTGCCTTCCGCGTATGCAGCAGTGGCGTCGCGGATGCGACGCAGATCCACACCCACATGTGCTACTCGGAGTTTCACGACATCCTGCCGGCCATCGCCGCGATGGACGCGGACGTGATCACCATCGAGACCTCGCGGTCCGACATGGAACTGCTGGAAGCGTTTGCAGCGCAGGGCGGCAAGGCGGCCTATCCGAACGACATCGGTCCGGGCGTCTACGACATCCACTCGCCGCGCGTCCCGTCGGCGGAGGAGATGTCTCGCCTGATCGACAAGGCGCTGACGGTAGTGCCCGCTGAGCGGCTGTGGATCAACCCCGACTGCGGCCTGAAGACCCGGGGCTGGCCGGAGACCGAAGCGGCGCTGCGCAATATGGTGACGGCGACCCGGCAAGCACGGGCCGCATTGGCGCAGGTCTGACCGGAACCACGTCGTCGATCAATGAAAACGCCAGCCCTCGGGCTGGCGTTTTCATTGGGACGGTGGTGCCGGAGAACCCGGTTCAGCTGGTCTTCGTCACCTTGCTCAGGTGCCGCGGCTTGTCCGGGTCCATGCCCCGGGCCACCGCCAACTGAGCCGCCATCACATAGAAGGCCTGGATGGCGACGATCGGGTCGAATTCCGGCACGGCGGCCGTCGGCAAGGTGAGGTCGCGGCTGCCGACCTCCTGTGGCGCGGCCAGCAGCACCTTGGCACCGCGACCGCGCATCTCGTCGGCGAGCGACACCAGCCCGTCCAGCGCCGGCCCCCGCGTGGCGAAGATCAGCAGCGGATAGCCTTCCTCGATCAGCGCCATCGGCCCGTGCTTGATCTCGGCGCCGGAGAAGGCCTCGGCCTGGATGGCGGACGTTTCCTTGCACTTCAGAGCGGCTTCCAGCGCGACCGGAAAGCTGATGCCCCGGCCCACCACCATCAGCCGTTCGGTATCCTTCAGTGCCTCGATGGCCGGACTCCAGTCCGCCTGCGTCGCCTGGAACATCGACTCCGGCAGGGTGTCGAGCGCATTCAGGAAGGCCCGATCCTGCTGCCAGTTGGCCACCAGCCGCGCGCCGGCCACCAGGCTGGCAATGAAGCTCTTGGTGGCAGCCACCGACAACTCCGGCCCGGCCATCAGCGGCAGCGTCCATTCCGCCGCTTCACCCAGTGGCGAATCCGGATGGTTCACCAGCGCCGCCGTCAAGCCGCCGCCCTGGCGGAAGAAGCGGATTGGTTCCACCACGTCCGGGCTCTGTCCACTCTGCGAGGTAGCGATGGCGAACACGTTCTGGGTGTCCAGCGGCGATTTGTACAGCGTGACCAGCGACATCGGCAGCGACGTCACCAGCTTGCCGATGCGCGACATCAGCAGGTAGGCGAGGTAGCTCGATGCATGGTCCGAGCTGCCACGGGCGACGGTCACGACGCTGACCGGGGGGGCGGTCCGCAACCGTTCGCCCAGGCGGGCGTAGTCTTGCTGGTTGGCCTGCAGCTGCGCGGCGATCACGTCCGGCGCGCTGCAAGCCTCCTTAAGCATCTGCGAGGTCAATGCGTTCTCCTTCGACATACACGGCGACAAGGCGGAGCTCCCGGTCCATGACCACCAGATCGGCCCAGCAACCAGGCGCGATCCGGCCCCGGTCGGTCAGGCCCAGGAACTCCGCGGAATACGTGGAAAGCCGGTGCGCGGCATCCGCCACGTCCAGCCCGATCCGGACCAGGTTGCGCAACGCCTGGTCCATGGTGAGGGTGCTGCCGGCCAGTGTGCCGTCTGGCAGCCGCACGCCGCCCAGGCACTTGGTCACGGTCTGGCGGCCCAGCTGATAGTCGCCGTCCGGCATGCCGGTGGCGGCGGTGGCGTCGGTCACGCAGAACAGTTTGGGGATGCTGCGCAGTGCCACCCGGATCGCGCCGGGATGCACATGCAGCAGGTCCGGAATGAGCTCGGCGAACTGCGCATGCGCCAGCGCTGCACCGACGATGCCCGGCTCGCGGTGGTGCAGGGCGGACATCGCATTGAACAGGTGGGTGAAGCCGCTGGCGCCATGCTCGAGCGCCGCCAGGCCGTCCTCGTAGCGTCCCAGGGTATGGCCAAGCTGCACCCGGATGCCGGCGTCCGAAAACTGACGGATCAGCGCCAGGTGGTCGCGGACTTCCGGCGCCATGGTCAACAGCCGGACCGGAGCCAGCGCATCCAGGCCTTGGACTTCCTCGACCGTGGCGCCACGGGCAAAGGCGGGTTGAGCGCCCAGTTTGGCGCCGCTGATATAGGGGCCTTCAAGGTGCGCCCCCAGCACGCGGGAACCACCGGCCGGCCGTTGCTTCACCACCCGGGCGACACCAGCCAGCGCAGTTTCGATGTCCTGCCGCGGCGCCGTCATGGTCGTCGCCAGCAGCGAGGTGGTGCCGTGCCGGGCATGCAGACGGGTAATGGTGTCGATCGCATCTCCGCCCTGCATCACGTCCCGACCGCCGCCGCCGTGGACATGCAGGTCAATGAAGCCGGGCAGGATGTAGACATCCCCGTTGCCGGCCGGATCAGCCGGGGCAGCGTCCAGGCGCTCGACCTGCGCACCGTGGTGGAGCTGGCCGTGATACCAGCCGTCGGGAGTGAGGATATTGCCGCTTAGCACAATTCGATCCTTGTCTTGCAGAAGCGACCGTCTAGGGTCGATGCCATCCGGGCTACGTCACAGCAGCCGTACAAAACACGTTCTACAGCGCGCCACCAAGCGCCCAGCGAGGTTTCCCCCGGAGGGGGACGGAAGGGGGCGATCAGATCAGGGGGCGGGCGATGTTCCATCCCCTAGTCAAACCAGCAAAGCTTGCTTTGCGCCCTTCAGAGCGTGGGTCGGCTTTCGCCGCTGGCCCGCCTTAATTCGGCGACGAAGTCGTAATAGTCGCTACGGCAATAGGTATGGGTCAGCTCAATCGCCACGTTATTGTCCAGGTAGCCGACCCGCGTGATCAGCAGCATCGCCGTGCCGGGCCGGATACCGGCCAAGCGCGCCTGCTCCTCACTGGCGTTGATGGCCCGGATGTGTTGCAGCGCTCGCACCACCGGCGTGCCGGCACCATCGAGATGGGCGTAGAGCGAGTCGCCCACCGCCTTCGGGTCCGGCATCACCGACAACGGCAGGGTGGAAGTCTCGATCGCCATCACCACGTCGTCGGCGGTGCGCAGCCGGCGTAGCCGCGCCACGCTGCTGTTTGGCGACAGGCCGAGTTTCAGCACTTCTTCCTGCGTCGCATGGACGATGTCGCGCGACAACCAGCGCGAGCCAGGGTTGAAGCCCCGCTGGCGAAGTTCTTCCGAAAAGCTCGACAGGCGCGACAGCGGCTGCTCCAGCTTCGGCGTGATGTAGGTACCGGACCCTTGCTTGCGCAAGATCAGGCCTTGCTCGAACAACAGGTCCATCGCCTTGCGGGCCGTCACGCGGGAAATCCCCAGCACATCGCAGAAGGTCCGCTCCGAGGGCAGGGCTTCATCCGCCTGCCAGTCGCCGGCATTGATGGCGGACGCCAGTTTCTGGCTGAACTGCAGATACAGCGGGGTGGCGCTGGCCGGATCCGGCTTCAGCGCCATCAATTTATCCCTGTTGTTCATCGATCTTCCTCTGCACCAGGATGCGGGCGCCGGTCACGGCATCGAAGCGGGGCGGGCAGGCGCGCTGGCTCAAGCCGTTCGGCAACCAGGCACGCAGCGGTTCCGCCAGCCCGCCGCATAGCGCCAGCGGCAGCGTGCCGGTTGGGTCCAGCGCATCGGCCAGCAGGCGAACCTCCTCGCCTGCCCGGCGCAGCAACTGGCGGGCGTATTCGTCGTCTTCGGCATGGCGGATGACTAGCGGCGCCAGTTGGGCATAGGTGTGCTGGTTGGCATTGCCCAACCAGGCAAACAACGCGTCCCGGCTACCGCCGCAATACGCAAACACCGCATCGGTGAGGGGGGAGGGGGGCAGTCGGCCGTCCTCCCGTTTCTGCGTGAGCTGCGCTGCCGACAGGCCCAGCCAGGCGCCACTGGCTTCGTCACCGCTCGGGAACCCCCAACCACCTGCTTCGATGCGCTTGCCGTCGGGCAGCAAGGCTTCGCCGACGCTACCGGTGCCCAGCGCCACGATCACACCCGGTTCGCCGGCATGTGCGCCCAGCAGGGTGGTGTAGGCGTCGTTGTCCAGCGCCAGCACGCCAAAGCCCGGGTCTTGCTCCAGGAAGGCCTTTGCCCACTGGGCGTTGTGTACGCCGGACAATCCCATGCCGATGGAACAGCGGTCATAGGGTGGTACCTCTTTGCCCAGCTTCCGGAAAGCCGTATGCAGCGTGTCGAGAATGGCCGCCCAGGCCGGTGCGATCCCCTGGCCGAGTGCGGAAGGGCCACCGGATGCTCGGACAAGTTCGTTGCCATTTGCATCGGAAACGCTCAGACGGGTATTGGTGCCCCCGCCATCCACGCCGATCAGGTACTCCCAGGTTCTTGTCACGCCAGCCTGTCCTTTGTCGGAATGTCTAATACCACTTCAATACGTACCAGTCTAATACCAGCTCATTCAATGCGTCAACGCATCTTGTCGCAAAACACAGCGGCGGCTCTCTTGGGGGGATATAATCGAGCAAGTGCTTGACTAAGGATTCAACCTTGAGCGAGGAAGTCACCTACCTGGTGGATCGCCCGGAGTTCCACGACATCGCGATCAAACAGTTCTTCGGCCGCATGCCGCACGGGCTGGCCTGGGGATACGAGTTCGTCGAAGCCGTACGGCAACGCGCTACCCTGAAGCTGCCCTACCAGCCGCAGTTGGTGGGTGATCCGGTTACTGGTGCCGTGCATGGCGGCGCGATCACTGCGCTACTGGATTCGGCCTGCGGCATCGCTGTGTTCTGCGCGCTGACCGAATGGGAAATGGTGGCGACCCTGGACCTGCGCGTCGACCTGCTGACGCGGGCCACGCCGGGGCTGGACCTCTACGGCAGTGCCGAGTGCTACCGGTTGACGAAGAATATTGCATTCGTCCGCTGCGCCGCTCACCACGGCGACCCGAGCCAGCCGTTCGCAACCGGCGTCGCGACCTTCATGCGCCAATCGTCGGAGCTGCCGCGATGACCGAACCGATGATCCGTACCGATGCCGGCGGCGAATTCCCTGCGGACCATCCCATCTTCCTGGCACTGACCGCCTCGCGGCAGGACGGCAACTGGCAGCGGGTGATCGACAGCGTGCCGTATTGCGCGGCGCTCGGCATGCAGGCCCGCGAAGCGGCTGGGGAGCTGTGGTTCACGCTGCCCTTCCAGGAACGCCACATCGGCAACATGCTGCTGCCCGCGCTGCACGGCGGCGTGATCGGCGGCTTCCTGGAGAGTTGCGCGCTGATGTACATCCTGTGGCGACAGGAGTCACGGGCCGTGCCGTTGACCATCGACTTCTCGATCGACTACCTGCGCTCGGGCAAGGCGCAGGAGACCTACGCAGCCTGCAACCTGACCAAGCAGGGCAAACGAGTGGCGCACATCACGGTAGAGGCTTGGCAGGAAAGCCGGGACAAGCCGATTGCGGTTGCCCGGGCGCATTGCCTGCTGAAGTAGCAAGGTGCTTCAGACTGCTAGAGGGGAGAGGACCGCGTATCCCGGCGGATCACCCTAGTGGTCTTTGCCGGCCCTTTTGGGCTGTGTGCATTCCGGCACGCTGCTCCAACGATGCGGGCAGTAGTGCCAGCGCACCTTTTCCTTGCAGAAAGACGCCTTGAACATGTTGCCTGTCTCGCAGGCGGTCAGCTCTTCCTGCAGTTTGCGGTGCCAGTCGCCATCGGCAGCAGCTGTTTGTGCGCTCGGCTGCTCGCTGGATTCAGCGGCTTTCTCCGCTGCTTTTTCTGGGGCCGGCGCGCGCTTGGTGGGCGGTTTGCTATCAGCCACTTTGGCCGGAGGAGGAGACGTGGAGTCGTCAGGTGCCGCGGCAACAGTCGGCTTAGGTGGAACTGCCGGCTTGCTGGCGGGAGTGACGGCTACGGGCGTCGCAGCGCTTGCCACATGCTCCGGCGCCATCACCACCGTCCCGGGTTTCGGCTCGCGTGGCAAGACATTCACCGGCGCAGGCGCCGACGTTGCGGTTGCGACCGGAGCCGCCGGTTGCGGCGAGGACTGCCGCATCGAGTAGAACGCAGCGAGGGCCAGCACAACTGCCCCGGCGACGGCGATGGCCAGAACCGGCTTCCAGCGGCGGGGTGGGTCGATCACCAGAACCGGTTCTGCTTCGGCAGCCTTGGCATGCACGCCGCCTGCCGCAACCCCGGCGACCTGTGTGCCACAACCCGGGCAAAACCGGGCGCCAGCCGGTAGGGGCTGGCCGCACTGACTGCAATATCGGGTGGTATTCGGATAGGTACTCACGGTGAGCGCATTATCCATTTATCATGCCCCTGAGCCAAGCTTCGCGTGGGACATGTCAGCGCTCACCGGGTTCCCGGCCGAGAGATCAGGCTTACTGCAGTTCGCGCGGTACGTTGAAGGTGACGTCTTCTTCCCGCGTGACCAGGGTGTCCACCGAATCCGCGCCCAAGGTCTTCAACCGGGCAACCACGCCTTCTACCAGGATTTCCGGCGCCGAGGCGCCC
>CBIHQA010000182.1:0-7327 GCA_966211475.1 uncultured Neisseriales bacterium | reverse complement strand
TGGTGCGCAACGTCACGGGTGTGAAGGGGCGAGGGGCTGGACATCGGGAACTCCTGGTTGGGGGAGGTTGGCGAGGGCGGCCGGAGCGTCAATCGTCCTGCGGCCACTGGTCAAAGAAGCGGCACATCTCGTCGTCCGGAATCTGCTGGGCGGCGTATTGGAAGGTGCCGTGTTCGCGCATTTCCTGCGCGGCACGCCGAATCAGCCCGAAGGTGGCGCGGGCCAGGCTGCCGCCGATGCTGATACGGCGGACACCCAGGCTGGCGAGGTCCGCCACCGTCATCGGGTTGCCGGTCAGGCCCATCACCACGTTCAGCGGGGCACTGGTTTCCTGCACTAGCCGGCGGATGGTATCGGCGTCTTTGAGGCCGGGAACGAACAGGCAGTCGGCGCCGGCTTCCAGGTAGCTGCGGCAGCGGCGGACCGCTTCGTCGAAAGGTTGCTCGATGCAGGCCAGGAAGCAGTCCGTGCGGGCGGTCAGGGTGTAGGGCAGGCCGCTTGCGTCGGCTGTCTCCCGTGCGGCGCGGATGCGCTCGGCGGCGAGGGGCAAGGCGTGCAGCGGCGCACTGGTATCGCCGGTGTAGTCCTCGATGTTGCCGCCCGCCACACCGGCCTGGATGGACAGGCGAATCGTTTCGGCGACCTCGGGCGGTGATATGCCGTAGCCGGCTTCGAGATCTGCATTCACCGGTAGGTCTACGGCCGCCGCAATCTGCTGCACGCGGTCAAGCATCTCGCTGCGGCTGAGCCGGCCTTCGTAGTCCGGTAGGCCCAGGGAGTAGGCAATGCCGGCGCTGGTGGTGGCGATGGAGGCAAAGCCGCTGGCGGCCAGCATGCGGGCGCTGCCGGGGTCCCAGGCGTTGGGCATCAGCAGGACGTCCGGGCCTTGGTGCAACTGGCGAAACCGGGTGGCTTTCTCGTGCAGGGTCATCTTCTGCTCCTTGGTGCGCGGTCTTATCAGGCGCGGGTTTCGATGGCGTAGACCTTTTGCACGATCTGCCAGTGACCATCGAGTTTCAGCAGGGACAAGTAGTCGGTGAAGAAGCGTGGGGTGACCGCGCAGCTGAGCTTGATGAAGGCGGTGCCGGGCGCGGACTGGTCGATTTGCCAGATCCGGTCGTGGCGGGGCTGCCCGTTGGCCTGCGGGGAGGGCCGGTTGCGGACGATGTGCAGCCATTCGTCGCGCGGGGTGATGCGCAGTTGGCCTTGTTCTTCGTAGGTCAGGGCGCCGGTCGGGTGGAAGACGGAGGCGATCTTGTCGGCGTCGCCTTCGTACAGCCCGTCCAGATAAGCCGCGATGCAATCGAGGATGGCGCGATGGTCGTCGATGGGCTGCATGACTCCTCCGTTTGTCTAAATTGTTAGACGATTTTGTTTAACAAATTAAACGTATGCCGGGCGGAATGTCAAGCCGGGTGGCGCGGTTTTCCACACACCGTGTCGCGGTCGTGTATGGAAAACCGCACGGAATGGCCGTGTTCTGCGTTTTTCATCTTGATTTTCCCTTTTGTTTTCAAATGGTTATTTCGTGACGGCATGCCTGGCACGCTGGATGCTATCGACGAAGGCGCCGGCAGGGACATACCGGCCGGTTCGACCGACATAACACGAGGAGACAGCAATGAAATCCTGGGCGATTGCACTGATCGGCCTGTTGGGCATGGGCACGCAGGCGGTACAGGCGGAAGACGTGGTGCGGCTGGGCAACCTGAAGTTCGCCCATTACGGCGCGGTGTCCTACATGAAGGAAATCTGTCCGAAGTACGGGGTGAAGATCGAGGAACGGATGTTCGCCAAGGGGCTGGACATCATTCCGGCCATCGTCGCGGGTGAGATCGACCTGTCTGCCAGTGCGATGGAAGCGGCCATCAGCGGCCGTGCAAACGGCGTGCCGACCTATATCGTGGCGGGGTTTGCCAACGGTGGCGTCGACATCGTCAGCCGTAGCGACCTGAAGCTGAAATCGATCACCGACCTGAAGGGCAAGAAAGTCGGCGTGACCCGTGGCGGCCCGCAGGAGATCTTGCTGCTGGCAGAGCTCAACAAGGCGGGGCTCAGCTATTCCGAACGTCCGGGCAAGGATGTGACGCTGGTCTACATGGCCTATCCGGACCTCAACCAGGCCTTGCAGGCCAAGGATCTGGACGCGATCAGCCAGTCCGAACCGTATGCGTCTCAGGCGATGAACAAGGGCTTTGCGACCGACATCCTCAAGCCCTACGACACCGAGCTGGGCCGGCCGATCCGCGCGCTGGTGATGACCGAGAAGCTCTACAAGGAGCGCCGGCCTGTGGCGGAGAAGGTGGTGAAGTGCTTCGTCGAATCCACCAAGGCCTTCCTGGACAACCCGAAGTTCGCCGAGAAGTACGTGCGGGAAACCATGTTCAAGGGCCAGATCACGCCGGACGATTACCAGGACGCGATGGGCAATGTGTCCTTCTCCTACGACGTGGATGTGCCTCATGTGCAGCACACCACCAGCTATATGCAGAAGTTCGGCATCGGCAAGTGGGCCAGCGCGCCGGCAGCACAGGAGTGGGTGAAGCTGGATCTGCTGGAGAAGGCGAAGCGGGAGTTGGGGGTGAAGTAAGGCGCGGCCCCCGTAGGTCGGGTTGAAGCAACGGCGAAGCCCAACGCACGTCGTGGAAACATTGCCCTGTTGGGCTTCGGTTGCGCCTCCACCCAACCTACGGGAACCGGTTCCTCTCCATATTCATGACAGGCCGGGCGCAGACCCGGCCGAGGAGACAACGATGAAAACCGTGATTTCGCGGCTGAGCGGCGTATGGGTGCTGCTCGCCGTGCTGACGGCCTGGCAAGCGGCCTGCTCCGCCGGGCTGGTAAACCCGCAGATCCTGCCTTCGCCCTGGGCGGTGCTGCTGAAGTGGAAGGAATACCTGCTGTCAGGTGAATTGTTGAGCGATGCCATCGCCAGCCTGCTGCGCGTGCTGGGCGGCTTCCTGCTCGGTGCGGTGCTTGCCCTGCCGCTAGGGCTGCTGATGGGCTCCAGCCCCCGCTTGTACCGCCTGTTCAACCCGCTGGTGCAGCTGCTGCGGCCGATTCCGCCGATCGCCTACATTCCGCTGGCGATCCTGTGGTTCGGCATCGGCAACCCGCCGGCGTTCTTCCTGATCAGCATCGGGGCGTTCTTCCCCATCCTGGTGAATACCATTGCAGGCGTCCGGCACGTGGACGGCATCTATCTGCGGGCCGCCCGAAACCTGGGGGCGAGCCAAGTCACCATGTTCCGGCGGGTGATGCTGCCCGCGGCCACGCCCTACATCTTTGCCGGCATGCGTATCGGCATGGGGACGGCCTTCATCGTGGTGATCGTGGCGGAGATGATCGCGGTCAACTCCGGGCTGGGTTACCGCATCCTGGAGGCGCGCGAGTACTTCTGGTCGGACAAGATCATCGCCGGCATGTTCAGCATCGGCATCATCGGGCTGGCGATCGACGGCGTGATGAGCGCCTTGAATCAACGTTTGCTGCGCTGGCATCGCGGCTTGGAGGGGTGACGATCATGACTGCGATCCATATCGAAGGGGTGCAGAAGGTGTTCCGCACCGGCGGCCGCGAGGTGATTGCGCTGCGCGACATCCAGCTCGACATCGCGCCGGGCGAATTCGTCTGCCTGCTGGGGCCGTCCGGCTGCGGCAAGTCGACCTTGCTGAACGCGATTGCCGGGTTCGCGCCGCCGACCGGCGGGCGCATCACCACCGGGCACAACGGCATGGCGGTGCCGGTGAGCGAACCGGGGCCGGACCGCGGCATGGTGTTCCAGGAGTACGCGCTGTTCCCCTGGATGACGGTGGGGCAGAACATCGCCTTCGGGCTGGAGATCCAGCAGCGGCCAAAGGCGGAGATCCGCGCCAAGGTCGACGAGCTGCTGGCGATGCTGCGACTGACCGAATTCCGCGACCGCTTCCCCAGGGACCTGTCCGGTGGCATGCGGCAGCGGGTGGCGATTGCGCGGGTGTTGGCGCTGGATTCGCCCATCCTGCTGATGGACGAGCCCTTTGGCGCGCTGGATGCGCTGACGCGTCGCTCGCTGCAGGATGAGCTGCTGCGCATCTGGCAGCAGTTCGGCAAGACCATCATCTTCGTCACCCACAGCATCGAGGAATCGATCTACCTGGCTGACCGCATCGTGGTGATGACCTACCGGCCCGGCACGGTGAAGCGGGATGTGACGGTCGAGATGCCCCGGCCGCGCGACCCGAGCGACCCGGCGTTCAACGCGCTGAAACGCGAGCTGACCCGGCTGGTGATGGAGGAGCAGCACCGTCACGAAGCGGCGGAACGCCAACTGGCGGCGGTGGATTGACGCCCACCCCCTTGCCGCCCGGCATGGGGGAATCCCCGCATTTCCTGCGAGGAATCAGGCGCTTATAAACGGGCCTGTGGAACATGGTCTGCCTTTGTGGGCTGGTTTCATATTGATGCCTGGCCCAATGCAGGTCACGGCACATCCGCTTGCGAAAAATTCTACTGCGCAGTCCGATCTCGGTCCTGCGATGCGCACCGTACCCCGGTACGGCTGCGCTTCCCGGACCAGGCTCGGACTGCTCGTGACGGATTTTTTCACAAGCTCCAAAAGAGAAGAGGAGTGCTGTGATGACGCTGTCCCGTGCTTTGCTATGGGGCGCATTGGCCATGGGCATCCATCTGGCGCATGCGCGTGATCTGCAACTGACCTCGGTGGTGCCGCTGACCGGCCCGCTGGCGAACTCCGGCCGTGAGCTGACCACGGGCGGCAAGGTCTATTTCGACTACATCAATGCCCAAGGCGGCATCAACGGCGGCAAGATTGTGCTGAAGGTGCGCGACGACGGCTACGACGCCGCCCGTACCGTGCAGGAGACGCGCGCGGCTCTGGCGGAGGAGCAGCCTCTGGCACTGTTCTTCGTGGTCGGTACCGGCAATGTGAATGCACTGGTGAAGGAGCGTACGCTGGAATCCGGCGGCTTGCCCTTGATCGGTGTGCGGACGGGGGCGAAATCGCTGCGTGATCCGGCGCTGCCGTTGCTGTTCCACACCCGCGCCAGCTACCAGGACGAAATCGAACGCATCGTGCAGCAGTTGGGGGCACTCGGCCTGGACCGTGTTGGCGTGATGTACCAGGACGATGGCTTCGGCAAGGATGGCCTCGCAGCGCTGGAAGCCGCGGCACAGGACCACAAGCTGACTGTGGTGGCGCGCGGCAGTTACCCGAAGAACACCACCGAGGTCGACGCGGCGGTGAAAACCATGCTCACCGCCAATCCGCTGGCGGTGGTGCTGGTGTCCAACACCGCGGCGACCTCGGCCTTTCTCAAACAATACCGGGGGCAAGGCGGCCGGGCGCAGGCTTTCACCCTGTCGGTGACCGAGGCGAGCGGCGTGGTCAAGGCGGCCGGCGTTGAGGCAGCGCGCGGCCTGGCGATCAGCCAAGTGATGCCGCGCCCGGACAACCCCACCAGCCGGGTCGGCATGGAGTTGCAGCGGCTCTACGCGAAATACGGCGACACCAGCCTGCCGATCACCTACAACACCCTGGAAGGCTTTGTCACCGCCAAGGCGCTGGTCGAAGGCCTGCGGCATGCCGGCGCGAACCCGGACCGCAAGAAGCTGGTCGCCGCCCTGGAGGGGCTGGGGCAGCTGGATGTTGGCGGTTACATGGTCAATTTCGCGCCGGGCAACCATGTCGGCAGCCGGATGGTGGAGCTGTCCGTCATCAATGCCCAAGGGAAGCTGATGCACTGAGCGCGTGGGGAGAGGCGAAGGTGGCGTCCAACCTGGGGCGGCGGATTGCGTTAGGGACGGTCACGCTGGCGCTGCTGGCCAGCGTGCACCAGTTCAGCTACCGGCAGGCGCTGGATGCGGACCGGCGGGATGCCACGCACCGGCTGACGGTGTATGCGGCGGGCCTGACTGCGGTGCTGGACCGCTACGACTATCTGCCCTACCTGCTGGCCGTCAACGACGACGTGCTGCGCATGCTGGCCAAGCCGGAGTCGGCGCAGTCGGACCGGGTGAACCGCTTCCTGGAGCGGGTCAATCGCGAGGCCGGCACCGAAGCGCTGTACGTAATGGACCAGACGGGGCATACCTGGGCGTCCAGCAACTGGCGGAGTCCGCAGAGCTACGTGGGCAACGTCTACACCTTCCGGCCCTATTTCAAGCAAGCGGTTTCTGGCGGGCGGGGCGAGTTCTACGCCGCTGGCGCCACCACCCGTTCGCCCGGCTATTTCCTGGCCCGGCCAGCCATGCAGGACGGGAAGGTGGCCGGCGTCGCCGCGCTGAAGGTGGATTTGTCGCCGCTGGAGCGCACCTGGCTTGCTGGCCGCGAACGGCTGCTGGTGGTCGACGACAAGGACGTGGTGGCGTTGTCGGCCGAGCCTGCATGGAAGTTCCGGCCGGTGACGCCGCTGACAGCGTCGGCACAACGCACGCTGGCGGAGACGCGCCAGTACTACACCTCGTCGCTTACCCCACTGCCGTGGAAGCGCAACGGAGACCTGATCCGCATCGACGGCAACCGCTACCTGGTGCTCAGCCGCCCGGTCGGCCGCCTGCAATGGAGCATGTGGCTGCTGGTCGACACCGCTTCGGCGACGGCGACCGCACGCATCGCCACCCTGGCGGCGGCTGGCGGCATGGGCGTGCTGTGGTTGTGGGCGCTGTATGCCCGGCAGCGGCGCCGTCGCATCAGCGAGAAGCTGGCTGCCCGTGCCGCACTGGAAGCCGCCAACCGCGAGCTGGAAGCCCGTGTCGAGTCGCGTACCGCCGAACTGGCCGACAGCAACGCCCGCCTGCTGAGTGAGGTGGAAGAACGCACCCGAGCCGAACGCGATCTGCGCGAGGCGCAGCACGAGCTGATCCAGGCCAGCAAGCTGGCGGCGCTGGGGCAGATGGCGACCGGCGTCGCCCATGAGCTGAATCAACCCCTTGCCGCGCTGCGCGGCTATGCTGACAACACCCGGCTGCTGTGGGAGCGTGGCGATCAGGCCACGGTATCCGCCAACCTGGAACGGATCGCGGCGCTGGTGGATCGGCTGGCGGGCCTGACTGGGCAGCTCAAGGTGTTCGCCCGCAAGCAGCGCGGCGGCCCAGGTGGACCGGCCAATGTGTCGGCCGCCCTGAACAACGTCTGCACCGTACTGGGGCGGCGGATCGACGAAGCCGCGGTGAGCTTGCGGGAAGACGTCCCGCCGGACCTCGCCCTGCCGATGGAGGCCCCCGCGCTGGAACAGGTGATGAGCAACCTGATCGGCACTGCGCTTGATGCGCTGGCGGATCGGCCCGCTCCGCGCGGGATGAGCCGGACCCGCCGCGTCAGTGGCAG
>CBIHQA010000181.1:0-7345 GCA_966211475.1 uncultured Neisseriales bacterium | reverse complement strand
CCACATCCTTCGGGTCGATTGGCAGGTAGGGCACTTCCCACAATCCGTTCGGGTCCTGCGCCGCG
The DNA here is from genome assembly GCA_966211475.1 of uncultured Neisseriales bacterium. GTDB lineage: Bacteria > Pseudomonadota > Gammaproteobacteria > Burkholderiales > Leeiaceae > Leeia. The sequence continues at coordinate 7,280 of CBIHQA010000181.1, read as the reverse complement.
AAGCCCTTCTTGATCGCATCCTGGTGGGAGCCGGAAAACGCCGTGTAGACCAGCTCGCCCACATAGGGATGGCGCGGGTGTACCGGCAACTGGTTGCAGTATTCGACCTCCTGCCGCACCGCGTTGATGTCGGAGAAATCGAGTTCCGGATCGATGCCCTGCGTGTAGAGGTTGAGCGCCAGCGTCACCAGGTCCACGTTGCCGGTGCGCTCGCCATTGCCGAACAGGCAGCCTTCCACTCGGTCCGCGCCGGCCATCAAAGCGAGTTCGGCGGATGCCACGCCGGTACCCCGGTCGTTGTGCGGATGGATGGACAACAGCACCCGGTCGCGGCAGGACAGGTGGCGGTGCATCCACTCGATCTGATCGGCGTAGACATTCGGCGTGGCCACTTCCACCGTGGTCGGCAGGTTGAGGATGACCTTGCGCTCGGGCGTCGGCTGCCACACCTCGACCACCGCCTCGCAGATCTCCAGCGAGAAGTCGAGTTCGGTGAAGGAGAAGGTCTCCGGCGAGTATTCGAAGCGCCAGTCAGTGTCCGGTTGCTCCTCGGCCAACTGCTTGAACAGCCTGGCCGCATTGACCGCCATCTCGACGATTTCGCGGCGGCTCTTGCCGTACACCACTCGGCGGAACACCGGCGCAGTCGGGTTGTACAGGTGAGCGATGGCCCGCTTGGCGCCATGGAGTGACTCGAAGGTGCGGCGGATCAACTCCTCGCGGGCTTGCGTGAGCACCTGGATGGTCACGTCGTCCGGAATGCGATTCTGCTCGATCAAGCCGCGCACGAAATCGAAATCGGTCTGCGAGGCGGACGGGAAGGCGACCTCGATCTCCTTTACGCCGATCTTCACCAACAGGTCGAAGAAGCGCTGCTTGCGCGTGGCGTCCATGGGCTCGATCAGCGCTTGGTTGCCGTCGCGCAGATCGGAGCTGCACCAGATCGGCGCGCGTTCAATCACGCGGCTGGGCCACTGGCGATCCGCCAAGGCCACGGTGGGAAAGGGTTGGTATTTACCTGCGGGGTGCGGCATCACGGGACTTCTCCTTGGATAGATGGAGACGACAGGAATCCCCGGCGCCCTGTTGGGGAGCCAGGAAGAGAAAAACCGAATTGTGGGGAGGGGGTAAGTTAGGTGCGCGCGGGGCGCAGCAGCAGGCCCGACAGCAGCAGAAGGCTGTCGAAGGCGAGAGAGAGAATGAGTCGGGCTGCGTGCATGTTTTTTACCCTAACCCGGAACAGGTTGGACATGCAAGGGGGATAATGCAGCAGAAAGGGCGGGGTAGGGGTCTGATGTAGGACAAAATGTCCAAATTGGCAAAAAAGGGCGCTAATCCGGCGCCCTGGAAGACCCGCTTGCGGGTCGTCGACAACCCGCTCTCCCTCCGGCGGGCAATGCAGAGCTAGCTGGAGAGTGGGGAAAGTCTCAGGAGAGGCGGCGGATGGATTACCCCATCGGCCAACCCTGCCCCTCTCCTTTGTCGGCAGCCTTCAACGTCAGCGCAAGAAGCTGAGCTGCCGCAATTCCGCCGCGTTCGGGCAATCGGATTCCTCCGACACATCGACCTCGCCATTGCACAGCAACTGGTGGCAATGCACCGCATGCCGGCAGGAGCGGCACGACACACCCAGATCGAACATCATGCGCGGACGGCTGCGTGCCATCTCCACCGTATCGATGCCGAGCAGCTGCATCGACAGGCGCAGCGGCTCCGGCAGGTCCGGCAGCTCGCCGGTGCGGGAAAAGAACATCTGGGCGGAGGAGGGGGTGGAAATGGTCGCGGTTTCCATGGTTCGGGCTCGGGTGAGATCGCTGATGTAGACGACCCCATTGTGCCCATCTGGCATCTGCCATGGCTTGACGCCCGTCAAGGAAGTGCGAAGCGGGTTCTGGAAACGACAAACGCTCCAGAAGGAGCGTTTGCACATGACGGGACGGGGTTTACTCAGCTCGCCCGAGACTTCTTTCGCTTCAGCATCAAATACGCAGTCATCACGTAACCAGATAGCCCATAGCCGACGAACATCAGGAACAAGGCCACCGGCACGTTGTACACCACGAACAGCAGCCACAGCACACCCAGCAACAGCGCGAAGAACGGCACGCTCTTGCGCATGTTGATTTCCTTGAAGCTCCAGAAGCGGATGTTGCTGACCATGGTCAGCCCGGCGAACAGCGTTAGCCCGAACGCCACCCAGCGTAGCCAGGGGTAGAGGCCCGGTGTCACGCCGTTGTCCAGCCCGATCCAGACGCTGCCAGCCACCAGCGCAGCGGCCGCCGGGCTGGGCAGCCCGGTGAACCAGCGCTTGTCGGCGATGCCGATCTGCGTGTTGAAGCGAGCAAGGCGTAGCGCCGCGCACACCGCATAGATGAAGGCGGCCATCCAGCCGAGCTTGCCGAGCGGTAGCAGCGCCCACTGGTACATCACCAGCGCGGGCGCTACCCCGAAGGACACCATGTCAGACAGCGAGTCATACTCGCCGCCGAAGCTCGACTGCGTGTGTGTCATTCGCGCCACGCGGCCATCCAGGCTATCCAGGATCATCGCGGCGAAGATGGCCACCGCCGCATGCTCGAACTTCTGATTCATGCCCTGCACGATGGCGTAAAACCCGCCGAATAGCGCAGCCGTGGTGAAGGAGTTCGGCAGCAGGTAGATGCCCTGGGTCCGGATGCGGACCGGCAGCGGCGTCTTCGGGCGCAGCTCATCCATGGAATATCCTCAGTCGGTTTCCGTTTCCGCAACCTGGGCCAGCTCGGCCAGAATGGTGGTGGTCGCCTTCACCTTGTCGCCCACGCTGACCAGCGGACGGGTCGACAGCGGCAGGTACAGGTCGACGCGCGAGCCAAAGCGGATGAAGCCGTAGCGCTGGCCACGGAACAGCTTGGCGCCCTGGTCGACGTAGCAGAGGATACGCCGGGCCACCAGGCCGGCGATCTGCACGCAGGTCACGTCCTGGCCGTCACCGGTACGCAGATGCAGCGCGTTGCGCTCGTTCTCCACCGATGCCTTGGCCAGCGCGGCATTTACGAACTGGCCGGCGTGATACCAGCGGCCGATCACCTCCGCATCCAGCGGGCTGCGGTTGGAGTGCACGTTGAACACGTTCATGAACACGCTGATCTTCAGCGCGCGGCGATTCAGCCACGGGTCATCGGCCTCTTCCACCACCACGATGCGGCCGTCGGCGGGCGACAGCACGGCATTGGCCTGGCTGGGTACCGGGCGGGCCGGGTCACGGAAGAACTGCACCACGAACACCACGGCGATCCAGCCCAGGATGCCCAGCGGCAGCCACAATTTGGACAGGATCAGCGCGGCGATGATCGAGATGGCGATGAAAGGCCAGCCTTCGCGGGCAAGGATGGGGTGCGGATAAGGGTTGTTCATGCGGGGCTAAGGGGCCGTCTAGGTCAAACGTGAATGGTAATACAGAAACCCTGTCCGTGGCCCGCTCACGCAGACGGCATCCGCCGGATTCGTCCGGGAGAACACATTCAGCAACACATTTTCAGGGAGCACAGCACCCTCCCGTCCAACGAGATGGGTGTCCCGTAGCCCGGACGCCTTGGGCGGCCGGGAAGCCACTACCCGCTGCTGCGTCCGTCCGGTCTGGATGAGGTGCCGCGGAGTCCGAGCTCCCCGTAGCCGCGCATCGTCATTGACCTTGCGGATCATGCGGCAAAAAAACGCCCCGCACGCGGCGGGGCCAATTCGCAATCTCCCGGAGGAGCCTGGGAGAGGGTCAACTCAACACGCGTCGGGTCAGCCACACCGGTAGCCAGCCGAGACTGCGCCGTAGCGCGTCCAGCCAGCCCGGCGAGGAGGCCTCGCAGACCCAGACCGCTCGGGCCGTGGTCTCCGCCTGCAGCATCAGCAGACCCTCGCCGGGTAGCAGATGGGTTTCATCCGCATGCACCCAGGCGGTCTGCGCGATCAGCTGGTCGCCCAGCCATTGCGGCGGCATGCTGACGCAGACGCTGCCTTCCAGCACATGCAGCACGCCGCCCTGGCGGCCGCTGATCCAGCGGGGCGCGGCGGACAAGGTCAGGTGTAGGGTACGGGGCTTGGGCATGGCGAACCTCGGCTGGGCAGGATGGACGCCTCCAGCGTATGCCGCCGCCCGGGACGGAAACAGGCACAAGAAACGGACGTTTCGATCGGAACAGCCCCCTCTGTTCCGGTTGTCGGAACGGAAATCTGTATCTGTTTCGGTCGTTGCGTTTGCGCCGACAATGCCAGGCATGAAACCACTCCCCCGCTCACGACGACAGCCTCCCCCGAAGGGGGGCTCAGTACGTTCGAGGCCGCCGGACAGGGACTGACATGGACACCAAGCCCCGCTATCGGCAGCTTGCCGATCACTATCTGGCGGCGATTCAGGCCGGCGCGCTGTCGCCGGGCGATCGCATGCCCTCGTTGCGCGATCTGAAGATCGAACACGGCGCCAGCTTGTCCACTGTGCTACAAGCCTGCCGGCTGCTGGAGCAGCAGGGCTGGCTGGAGGCGCGGCCCCGCGCTGGCTACTTCGTGCGGCAGCCACAGCGCCGCCAGGTGGCACCGGCCCGCGAGCCGGACGCGGTGGTGGCGCCGGACCCCGCGCAGTATGTGGGCATCCATGCCCGCGTCTCCTCGGTGATTGCCGCTGCACGGGCCAATCCGGCCAGAATCCAGTTCGGCTTCGCGGTGGGGGCGCCGGAGCTGTATCCGGCCGAGCGACTGAAGCGCATCGGTATGCAGGTGCTGCGTCGCGCGCCGGAACGCCTGACCTCGATGTTGCCGCTGGGTGGTCATCCGCCGCTCAAGGCTGCGCTGGCCCGCCGCGCGATGGAAGCTGGTTTTGCCGTGGCACCGGACGAGATCACCGTCACCCACGGCTGCATCGAGGCGCTGAACGTCGCGTTGCGTGCGCTGGCTTCGCCGGGCGATACCATCGCGGTCGAGTCACCGACCTACTTCGGCCTGCTACAGGTGCTGGAGAGCCTCGGCCTGCGGGTGCTGGAAATCCCCACCAGCCCGCACACCGGCCTGTCGGTCGCTGCGCTGGAACAGGCGCTGCGCGAACACGGCAACATCAAGGCCGTGGTTGCCATGCCCAACCTGCACAACCCGCTCGGCTGTGTGATGCCGGACGAGGAAAAGGCCCGGCTGGTGCAACTGTGCGCACGCTGGGATCTGCCGCTGATCGAGGACGATACCTACGGCGAACTGACCGGTTCCAGTCACCGTCTGAAGGCCGCCAAGGCTTGGGACGAGACCGGGCACGTACTGTATTGCTCGTCCTTCACCAAAGTATTGTCCCCTGGCATGCGCATCGGCTGGCTGGCTGCCGGCCGCTGGCAGCCGCGGGTCGACATGTTCAAGTACGCCCAGACCCGGCTCAACGACGAATGGCCGCAGGCGGTGCTGGCGGAGTTCGTCGGCAGTCGCGCCTACGATGCGCACCTGCGCAAGTTGCGCGCCACGCTCGCCATGCAGCGGCCGCGCATGGCTGACGCCATCGCCAGCTACTTCCCCCCGGGGACGCGTTTCAGCCTGCCGCCTGGCGGCGTGATGTTGTGGGTGGAACTGCCTGGCCGGGTCTGTTCGCAGGTGGTGTTCGAAGAAGCGCTACGCATCGGCATCCGTATCGCGCCGGGGGTAATGTTCTCCAACTCCGGCCGCTTCGACCATTTCCTGCGCCTGAACTGCGGCTCGCCCTACACGCCGGAGATCGACGAAGCGCTGCGTCAGTTGGGGCAGATCGTGCAGGCGCAGTTGTTGATGGCGGCAGCATAGGGAGTCGCTTGGCGCATGCCTGCATCCCCTGATCGCGCTAGGCGGATAGCGCCTAGCCAGCGATTGCTTGTCTGGCAAACGCCATGAAGGCGTCCACCTTGGCGGGCCGGTAGCCACGGCGAGGCACGATCGCGTAGATGCCGGGCAGCTCAGGGGCGGGGGCAGAGAAGTCCTCCAGTACCGCGACGAGCCTGCCTTCACGCAAGTCCTCGGTCAGCAGCCAGTCCGGCTGACGGATGATCCCCAGCCCCTGGCGTGCCATGGCCAGCAGCGCATGCGACTCATTGCTGGCGTAGGGCCCATGTACGCTGATCGATGTTCTTTGTCCGTCAATCCAGTAGTGCCAGGCCACCGGCAAGGCATCGTGGCGGTAAGCCAGGCAGGCGTGCCGACTGAGCTCGTCAGGATGCGCAGGCGTGCCATGCCGCTGGAGGTAAGCCGGGCTTGCGCAGGTCACGCGCTGGTAGCGCAACAGGGGCGATGCGACGACATCCACACTGCTCAACACGCCCGCCCGGAGGCCCAAGTCATAGTTGCCCGCCACCAGATCGACGACCTGATCGCTGATCTGCAGGTCGAGCGAGATATCCGGATAGCGGGCGGTGAACTCGCTCAGCCGGGGATAGATAAAGGTCAGCGCGACACCCAGCGGCAGGGTAATCCGCAGGCTACCTCTGGGGGCGTTGCTGGCACCGCGCACCGCGGCCTCGGTGGAAGCCGCATCTTCGAGCAGGCGCTGGGCCCGCTCATAGAGGATTCTGCCTGCCTCGGTGATAGCGGTCCGGCGGGTGGTTCGTTCCAGCAGGCGAGTGCCGTACTGGCGCTCCAGCCTGGCCAGGCCCTGGGTGACCGTGGCGGGGGACATGCCCAGCACTTTGGCGGCTTTCGCCAGGCCGCCTGCATCCACGATCTGGCAGAACAAGCGCAAGGCATCGAGGCGGTCCATGTAAGCCTGATTATTTGGGAAAGATAAATATTTTGTTTGCGATTGCCGGATTGAACAAGTATTTGGTGAACAATAGCATCGGCTCCGAAGAGTGACCGCCACCCGACGGCGGCACTGAAATCCGAAACCGTCAGGAGCCCGACATGACCTTGACCCACCCCGTATCCAACATCGCTGCCGTCGTGGAGCGCTATTTCCAGGCATTGCACGAATGCGACCTCGCCAAGTTCGACGAGGTGTTTCACCCGACCTGCAGCCTGTTCGACGCCATGGACGGCCAGTTTACCGCCATGCCAAGCGCCGACTACCGGGCCATCATCGCCAAGCGAACCTCCCCGGCGAGCGTGGACCAGCGCCGTGAAGACGCCTTGATCTCGGCGGACCTGCTGTCACCCGACGTTGGCGTCGCAAAGGTCCGTCTGCGCATCCACGACAAGGTGTTTGCGGACCACCTCAATCTGGTCAGGGTGGAGGGGCGTTTCATGATCGTCGCCAAGCTGTGGCATGACGAAACGGCTTGACGATATCGGGTGAGGGCGATTCCACGTCGAGT
>CBIHQA010000180.1:0-7347 GCA_966211475.1 uncultured Neisseriales bacterium | reverse complement strand
CATGCGGGCAGAAAGAAGCTGGGTACCGTGTTTGCAGGCAATCCGGCGGTCGGCGTGAAGATCGAAGACTTGCTTGCCCGCGAGGCAAGGCAATAAGCAATAACCTGCCCGGGATGCTCTGTGACGTAGCTTTTTATAGAGGAATGGGGTGCCTGCAAACCTGGTGACCCGTCCGTTCCGTTTGGCCATGTTTGCGAGATCGTCGTGGCGACGTGTCTGATGCCAGGCAAGACGCTGTGCCCATTGATTGCCCCGCGCTAGCGACAGCGCAAGAACCTCGAGTGGTAAGCTGATGAAAGTGACCGACAACATGGATCTGTCCGCCGTGAAGCAAGAGACCACGCCCATCGTCAAGGCGGAGGCCAAGACCCTCAACTTCTACTATGGTGGCTTTCATGCGCTCAAGGGCGTCAGCCTGCCGGTCTACGCCAATAAGGTGACGGCGCTGATCGGTCCGTCGGGCTGCGGCAAGTCCACCTTCCTGCGCTGCTTCAACCGCATGCATGACCTGTATCCGGGCAACCGCTATGAGGGGGAGATCAATCTCTATCCGGATAGCGTGAACATCCTGGACCGGCAAGTCGATCCGATCGAAGTCCGCATGCGTGTGGGGATGGTGTTCCAGAAGCCGAATCCCTTCCCCAAGTCCATCTTCGAGAACGTGGCCTACGGCTTGCGCATCCGCGGTACCAAGAACAAATCCCTGATCGATGACAAGGTGGAAGAGTCGCTGCGCGGCGCCGCCCTGTGGGATGAGGTGAAGGGGCGACTCAACGATCTCGCCGCCAATCTGTCCGGTGGTCAGCAACAGCGCCTATGCATTGCCCGCGCTTTGGCGACGGACCCCGAACTGCTGTTGTTCGACGAGCCTACTTCTGCGCTGGATCCGATTGCGACGGCGAGTATCGAAGAACTGATGACCGAGTTGCAGGAGCGGGTGACGATTCTTGTCGTGACCCACAACATGCAGCAGGCAGCGCGGGTATCGAACTACACCGCCTACATGTATCTAGGTGAGATGATCGAATTCGATCTCACCGACAACATCTTCACCAAGCCCAAGAAGAAGCAGACCGAGGACTACATTACTGGCCGGTTTGGTTGATCGATCCGGTTGATTGGGATCATTCCCCCGGATTCGGGGTTCGCGCTATCATCACGGACCAACTGAATTCCGGGCAAAAGGCTGGCTTTGCCAGCCTTTTGCTTTAACGTGGAGACAAGACCAATGGGATACCAGCGGCGTTCGTTCGTAGCGGGCAACTGGAAAATGAACGGCAGCCTGGCTGCCAATGCCGAGTTGTTGAGCGCGCTGCGTGACGCAGACGTCGGCGAGGTCGATGTCGCGGTCTGCGTGCCGTTCCCGTATCTGACCCAAGCGCAGGCAGCGCTTGATGGTTCGGCGGTCGCGTGGGGTGCCCAGAATCTGGCGGATCAGCCGTCCGGTGCTTTCACCGGCGAGGTATCCGCCGCGATGTTGTGCGAGTTCGGATGCCGCTACGTCGTGATTGGTCACTCTGAGCGCCGTAGCTACTACGGCGAGACTGACGATGTCGTGCTGATGAAAACGCGACTGGCGCTGGATTCCGGGTTGATTCCGATTGTCTGCATTGGTGAAACGCTGGCGCAGAAAGAAGCCAACGAAACCCAGGCAGTGATTGCGGCGCAGCTGGCTCCGCTTCTGCAGTCGCTGGACGCTGGCGACTGGGGCAAAGTAGTGTTGGCGTATGAGCCTGTCTGGGCCATCGGCACCGGCAAGGTGGCGACTGCCGAATACGCCCAGGAGGTTCACGCCTTCATTCGTCAATCGGTTGCCTTGCGCTTCCCGGATGCCGCGAAAGCGTTGCGAATCCAGTATGGGGGTAGCGTAAAAGCCGAAAATGCGGCACAATTTATGTCTCTGCCCGATGTCGACGGTGCGCTCGTCGGTGGGGCGTCGCTCAAGGCTTCCGAATTTCTGGCAATTTGCCGGAGTTTTGGGCAACAGGTAAAATAAGGTCTTTTATGGAATGGCTCAAAACCTTGCTGCTGGTCGTCAACGTCCTCTCGGCGGCGGCTATCGTGGGGCTCGTGCTCCTGCAGCATGGCAAGGGTGCTGATATGGGTGCGGCGTTCGGCTCCGGTGCGTCCGGTAGCTTGTTCGGTGCGTCCGGTTCGGCGAATTTCCTGAGTCGCAGTACGGCAGCTGCCGCGGCGGTGTTCTTCGTAACCTGCCTTGGTCTGTCGATGGTGGCGGGTCGTTCCTCGATTGGCGGCAGTGTAATGTCCGGTCAGGCCGGTGCGGTGCAGCAGTCGGCACCTCAAGCGCCTGCGCAGCCGCAGCAAAATCAGCAGATTCCCAATTAAGGTTTCCGCCATTGGGCGGGGGTCTTCTGGGCCGACATGGTGAAATTGGTAGACACGCTATCTTGAGGGGGTAGTGGCGAAAGCCGTGTGAGTTCGAGTCTCACTGTCGGCACCATCCTGCAACAAATCTGTCCTGCTGCGCGTCCGCGCTCGTCTGCGTGGGGTTGGCGCGCGTGCGTGGAGGCGGCATGCTTCAGAACTATTTTCCAGTATTGCTCTTCATTGTCGTGGGCGCCCTTGTCGGCTGTGGGCCGATGTTGCTGGGTGGCCTGCTGAGTCCGCGGCGTCCCGACCCCGAGAAGCTCTCTGCCTACGAGTGCGGTTTTGATGCGTTCGAAGATGCGCGCATGCCGTTCGACGTTCGCTACTACCTCATTGCGATTCTGTTCATCCTGTTCGACCTGGAAACCGCGTTCCTGATCCCCTGGGCGATTTCGCTCGACAGCATCAGTTGGGCCGGCTTCTTCTCCATGATCGTATTCATTGTCGAGCTGGTGGTTGGTTTTGTGTATCTGTGGAATAAAGGGGCGCTGGAATGGGAATAGAAGGCGTACTGGAAAAGGGTTTCATTACCACCACGGCCGATAAAGTCATCAACTGGAGCCGTACCGGTTCCCTGTGGCCGATGACCTTTGGTCTGGCTTGCTGTGCGGTGGAAATGATGCACGCAGGCGCCAGCCGGTATGACCTGGACCGTTTCGGCATCATCTTCCGCCCCAGTCCCCGTCAGTCCGACCTGATGATCGTCGCCGGCACGCTGTGCAACAAGATGGCGCCGGCCCTGCGCAAGGTCTACGACCAGATGGCCGAGCCGCGCTGGGTGCTCTCGATGGGCTCCTGTGCGAACGGCGGCGGTTACTATCACTATTCCTATTCGGTGGTGCGCGGCTGTGACCGCATCGTGCCGGTCGACGTCTATGTGCCGGGCTGTCCGCCCACGGCAGAGGCGTTGCTCTACGGCATCGTGCAGTTGCAGAGCAAGATCAAGCGCACTTCTACCATCGCTCGCCAGGGGTAAGCATGGCGGACCTGAATCATCTGAAGCAAAGCCTGGAAGCCGCCCTCGGTGGGCGGCTTGTTCGTGTGCTGGAATCCTGTGGCCAGTTGACGGCCGTGGTGTCCGCCGATGGGCTGGTTGGCACGCTCCGTGACCTGCGGGATGCGGCCGGTCTGAAGTTCGAGCAATGTCTCGACGTGTGCGGCGTGGACTACAGCGCCTATGCGGATGGTGCCTGGGATGGGCAGCGCTTCGCAGTGGTGTATCACCTGCTGTCTGTCGAGCTGAACCAGCGGCTGCGCGTGCGCGTCTTCTGCGCGGACGACGATCTGCCGGTGGTTGATTCCGCTGTCGACGTGTGGCCCGGTGTCAACTGGTACGAACGTGAAGCGTTCGACCTTTACGGTATCGTGTTCGCCGGTCACCCGGACCTGCGTCGCCTGCTGACCGACTATGGTTTCGTCGGTCATCCGTTCCGCAAGGATTTCCCCGTGAGTGGCAACGTCGAAATGCGCTACGACGAAGAACAGAAGCGCGTCATCTACCAGCCGGTAACGATCGAGCCGCGTGAGATCACTCCGCGCATCGTTCGCGAGGAGGGTTACGGTGGCTGAGATCAAGAATTACACGCTGAACTTCGGTCCGCAGCACCCGGCAGCACACGGCGTGCTGCGTCTGGTGCTGGAGCTGGATGGCGAAGTCGTCGAACGTGCCGACCCGCACATCGGGCTGTTGCACCGTGCGACCGAAAAGCTGGCTGAAACCCGCACCTGGATTCAGTCCGTGCCGTACATGGATCGTCTCGACTATGTGTCGATGATGGCCAACGAGCACGCCTACGTGATGGCCATCGAGAAGCTGATGGGCATCGAGGTGCCGGAGCGCGCGCAGTACATCCGGGTGATGTTCGATGAAATCACCCGCATTCTGAACCACCTGCTGTGGATCGGGGCGCACGCGCTGGACGTTGGCGCGATGACCATGTTCCTGTACGCCTTCCGCGAACGCGAAGATCTGATGGACTGCTATGAGGCAGTCTCCGGCGCGCGGATGCATGCGGCCTACTACCGTCCGGGCGGTGTCTACCGCGACCTGCCGGACAGCATGCCGCAGTACGAGATGTCGAAGTACCGCAACCAGGCAGCGGCCAAGTCGCTGAACGAGAACCGTCAAGGTTCGTTGCTGGACTTCATCGAAGACTTCACCAAGCGGTTCCCGAAGTACGTCGACGACTACGAAACCCTGCTGACCGATAACCGCATCTGGAAACAGCGTACCGTCGGCATCGGCGTGGTGACACCGGAACGCGCGCTGGCACTGGGCTTCACCGGCCCGATGGTGCGCGGCTCGGGTATCGCCTGGGACTTGCGCAAGAAGCAGCCGTATGAGGTTTACGACCGCATGGATTTCGACATCCCGGTCGGCACCAATGGCGACTGCTACGACCGTTATCTGGTCCGTGTCGAAGAGATGCGCCAGTCCAACCGGATCATCCAGCAGTGCATCCAATGGCTGCGCAAGAATCCGGGGCCGGTCATCACCGAGAACCACAAGGTGGCGCCGCCGTCGCGCGTCGACATGAAGACCAACATGGAAGAGCTGATCCACCACTTCAAGCTCTTCTCCGAAGGCATCCAGGTGCCGGCGGGTGAGGCCTATGCCGCCGTCGAGCATCCGAAGGGCGAGTTCGGCATCTACCTGGTGTCCGATGGCGCCAATAAGCCGTACCGTTTGAAGATCCGCGCACCGGGCTTTGCCCACCTCGCAGGTCTGGATGAAATGTCGCGTGGTCACATGATCGCCGACGTGGTGGCCATCATCGGCACACAGGATATCGTGTTTGGGGAGATCGACCGCTGATGTCCACCCAATTGCTTTCTCAAGACGCGCTCGCCAAGATCGACCGCGAAGTCGCCAAGTATCCCGCTGATCAGAAACAGTCCGCCGTGATGGCCGCGTTGCGCATTGCGCAAACCGAGAAGGGCTGGCTGGCGCCGGAAACCATCGAAGCGGTGGCGAACTACCTCGACATGCCGCCGGTGGCGGCCTGGGAAGTGGCGACCTTCTACAACATGTACGACCTCAAGCCGGTCGGCCAATACAAGCTGACCGTGTGCACCAACCTGCCTTGTGCGCTGCAGGGCGGCGTGAATGCCGCTGATTACCTGAAGCAGAAGCTGGGTATCGGCTTCAACGAGACCACGCCGGACGGCAAGTTCACGTTGAAGGAAGGCGAGTGCATGGGGGCGTGCGGCGATGCACCGGTAATGTTGGTGAACAACCACAAGATGTGTTCGTTCATGACGCCGGAAGCGATCGACAAGAAATTGGCGGAGCTGCAATAAATGGCCGTCTTTGAATCTGGCGTGATTTTCGAAGGGGTCAAGTTCGACGACCCGAACGGCTGGAACCTTGCTGCCTATGAGGCGCGTGGCGGCTACAAGGCGCTGCGCAAGCTGCTGGAAAACAAGACCCCGCAGGATGAACTGATCGCCGAGATCAAGAACTCCTCGCTGCGTGGTCGTGGCGGTGCAGGCTTCCCGACCGGGTTGAAGTGGAGCTTCATGCCACGTTCGTTCCCGGGCGACAAGTACGTCGTCTGCAATTCGGACGAGGGCGAGCCGGGTACCTTCAAAGACCGCGACATCATGTGGTTCAACCCGCATTCCCTGATCGAAGGGATGATCATCGCGGGTTACACCATGGGCGTGAAGCGCGGCTACAACTACATCCACGGTGAAATCTTCGAAGTGTACGAACGCTTCGAAGCAGCACTGGACGAAGCGCGCCAGGCCGGTCTGATGGGGAATAACATCCTCGGCACCGACTTCAGCTTCGACTTGTTCGCGCACCATGGCTACGGCGCCTACATTTGCGGCGAAGAAACCGCGCTGCTGGAGTCGCTGGAAGGCAAGAAGGGGCAACCGCGCTTCAAGCCGCCGTTCCCCGCGAGCTTCGGCCTGTATGGCAAGCCGACCACCATCAATAACACCGAGTCCTTCGCTTCGGTGCCGTTCATCCTGCGTGACGGTGCGACCACCTTCCTGGAGAAGGGCAAGCCGAACAACGGTGGCACCAAGCTGTTCTCCATCTCCGGCCATGTGAACCGCCCCGGCAACTACGAGATTCCGCTGGGCACGCCGTTCGCAACGCTGCTGGAAATGGCTGGCGGCATGCGCGGCGGCAAGAAGCTCAAGGCGGTGATTCCGGGTGGTTCTTCTGCGCCGGTGCTGCCAGGTGCCGTGATGATGGACATCACCATGGACTACGACGCTATCAGCAAGGCGGGTTCCATGCTGGGTTCCGGCGCCGTCATCGTGATGGACGAGGACGTCTGCATGGTCAAGGCGCTGGAGCGTCTGGCCTACTTCTACCACGAGGAGTCCTGTGGTCAGTGCACGCCGTGCCGTGAAGGTACCGGTTGGCTGTATCGCGTCGTGCACCGCATCGAGAATGGACAGGGACGCCCCGAGGATTTGGATCTGCTGAGCTCCGTCGGCAACAACATGGCTGGGCGCACCATCTGTGCGCTGGCCGATGCCGCGGTGTTCCCGGTACGCAGCTTCACCAAGCACTTCAAGAGCGAGTTCGAGTATCACATCGAACACAAGAAGTGCCAGGTTGAGCACAAGTGGTTCTGACGAGCCGTCCGTACCCAAACGAATACGACTGATCTCAGGTAGCGTTCGACATGCTGGATATCGAAATCAACGGTCAGCAGCTGGCTGTGCCGGATGGCAGCACCGTGATGGATGCGGCCAACCAGGCCGGGGTATACATCCCTCACTTCTGCTACCACAAGAAGCTGTCCATCGCGGCCAACTGCCGCATGTGTCTGGTGGAAGTGGAAAAGGCGCCTAAGCCTCTGCCCGCCTGTGCCACGCCGGTGACCGACGGCATGAAGGTCAAGACCGGGTCCGAGCTGGCCGCCAAGGCGCAGCAGGGCGTGATGGAATTCCTGCTGATCAACCACCCGCTGGATTGCCCGATCTGCGACCAGGGCG
>CBIHQA010000179.1:0-7349 GCA_966211475.1 uncultured Neisseriales bacterium | reverse complement strand
CCGTTTCGAAGGCTCCTTCAGCCAGGACGGGCGACCCTTCCCCTCCGGCTTTGAACCCTTCTGGCGCGGTATCCGCTTCTGACTCGCCTGCCCGGGACAACAACATGTCCCGGACAGGTTCAGCACAATCAAACGATCGGTATCAGGCCAGCCGCGCGCGGGCCATCCTGTCGGCCGCCACGCTGGTCGCCTCGCCTTCCGCCGCTGCTTGCTCGAACACGCCAGTCAGCGTCGCCCCGATACCACGGACGCGCTCCTCGACCGAATCTGCCGGCTCGCCGAAGTATTCCGCACAGACCTTGATGATGCCGCCGGCGTTGATCACGTAGTCCGGCGCATACAGGATGCCGGCCTCACGCAACTGCACGCCGATCTCCTCGGTCGCCAGCTGATTGTTCGCCGCCCCCGCCACCACCTTGCAATGCAGGCGCGGCAGCGTGACCGGGTTGAGCACTGCCCCCAACGCACAGGGCGCAAACACCTCGGCGGGCACGTCGTAGATCTCCTCCGGCGACACCACGCGAGCATCCAGCTCATGCGCCGCCCGCTCGCAAGCCTCGCGGTTCACGTCAGTCACCACCAGCCTGGCGCCGGCCTCATGCAGCCGCCAGGCCAGGTCGTATCCGACATGGCCCAGGCCCTGCACCGCCACCGTCAGGCCGCTGACCGAGCCTACGCCCAGGCGGTAGTGCACCGCCGCCTGGATGCCGACGAACACGCCCAGCGCGGTGGCCGGCGAGGGATCGCCCCGCCCGCCGAAATCGCCGGACAGGCCCGCCACGTAGCGCGTCTTTTCCCGGACATGCTGCATGTCGTCCGGGCTCGTCCCGACATCCTCGGCCGTGATGTAACGACCGCCCAATTGCTCGATGGCGCGACCCAGCGCGCGGAACAGCGCCGGCGTCTTCTGGGTCTTCGCGTCACCGATGATCACGGCCTTGCCGCCACCGATCGGCAGCCCGGCCATCGCGTTCTTGTAGGTCATGCCACGCGCCAGCCGCAGCGCATCGGTCGCGGCGGCGCCGCTGTCCGGGTAGCGCCACATGCGGCAGCCCCCCATGGCCGGACCGCGCCGGGTATTATGGACGGCGATGATGGCCTTCAGCCCGCTGGCTTCGTCGCTGGCAAAGACAACCTGCTCATGCCCGTCAAAATCGGGCGATTCGAAAATGTTCATTGCAGCACCCTCGATCAATGGCCAGCATCGGCCGCAAGCTGCGGCAGCGCTTCAGCAAGGTCGTTAGGTGCGGAATGCGTTCGTGCGGAGGCGGCAAACGGTGCCGCCCACTCCGCCTCGGGGGAGGGGAAAGGAAGGGAAAACATGCAGTGCTCCGTAACGGTTGGTTATCGGTCGCCCGGATGACCGGCGGGCGTTGTCCGGATGGCGGTACGCTTTTGGCGCCTCGCCCTTTCATGATACCCGTTACGGTTGCCCTGTTGGGCTGGCCGGCGATCCGCACAACACCGGATACCGGCCAATCGGATTTACCGTTCGAAGCGGTTTACAGCTTGAAGCGCCCCACGATACCGCGCAGGTTCTCCGACAGCGTCTCCAGGTGCTGCACGGCGCCGGCCACCTGAGTCACCGCGTCGCGGTTGGTCTGCGCCATGGAGCTGATGCGCTCCACGTTCTGGGCGATGTCGGTGCTGGCCGCCGCCTGTTCGCGGGTCGCATCGGCAATGTCTGCTACCCGGGCCACCAGCCGCTCGGTTTCGCCATGGACCTCGCCGATCGCATCGGCCGCCTTGCGCGACAGCGTGACGCCGGCGTCGATCTGCTGACGGGTGTCCTGCATGCTGCCGGCCGCCGTGTCGATCTCGCGCTGGATGCCCTGCACGATGCGGCCGATTTCGATGGTCGCCTCGGCAGTGCGCGCCGCCAGCTTGCGCACCTCGTCCGCCACCACCGCGAAACCGCGGCCCATCTCGCCGGCCCGCGCCGCCTCGATCGCGGCATTCAGCGCCAACAGGTTGGTCTGGTCGGCAATGTCCTTGATGACCTGCACGATGGTGTTGACCTGCTGCGACTGGATGCCCAGCTGGTCCATGGTCTTGGCCAGCGTGTTCACGCTGTCATTCAACCGTTCGATCTCGTTGGCCACGTCCGCCACCAGGGTCTGGCCGGTCGCCGTGCTGCGGCCGGTTTCCCGCGCCGTGCGCTCGAACTCCATCGCCGTGTCGGCGATGTGCTGGATGCTGACCGTCACCTCTTCCACGCTCGCCGCCGTGGCAGTGGCGGCCTCCGCCTGCTGGTTGGAGGTGGATTCGACCTGCGACGCGCTCTCATCCAACTGAATGGTCGCATCGCCGACCGCCTCGCTCTGCGCCCTCACCTCGGCAAACCGGTCGCGCAGGTCGCCCATGAAGCGGTTGAAGGCCTCGCTGGTGCGGCCGATCTCATCATGCGCTGTCACCGACAGCCGACGAGTCAGATCCCCCTGGCCGGACGACAGCTCTTCCATCGCAGCGGCCAGCCGGTTCAGCGGGCGGGTCAGCGCGGTGAGCAACAGCCCCAGCAGCAGCAGGATCGCCACCGTCGCAATCGCCCCCACCACGATCGACATATTGCGGGAGGCCACCGCCTGCGCCACGATTGCCGCGCTCGGGATCGACACCCCTAGCGCCCAGTTCTGCCCGGTATCGCCCACCCGCACCGGCCGCCAGACATGCAGCACACCGTCCTGCTCGAACTCCCCGCCCTTGCCGCCCTTGAGCGTGTCGAACAGGCCCGCCGGCAACAGCTTGCCGTCCATGGGCTTGCCCAGCTTGCCTGTATCCTTCGCCACCACATACAAACCGGTGTTCGACAGCAGCGTCACATAGCCCACCCCAAACGGCTTGAACTGCCCGATGCTCGCCTGCAACCCATCCAGCGGCAGGTCGACCGCCGCCACGCCAACGAACTTGCCGGCATCGTCATGAATCGCCACCACCAGCGAGGATTCCAGCACCTTCTTGCCCTGCACGTCATAGGGATAGGGCTCGGTGATGGTGTCGCGGTTGCGCTGCTTCGGCACCACGTAGAAATCGCCCCAGCCGCCTTCCTCGTACGGCGGCTTGTAGTCCTGCGGGTGTTCCTTGAACTCGTCGAATTTCTTCCGCATCTCCGGATCGCCGATCATGATGTCCTGCTTGACCGTGCCGCCGGAGCGGGTGAAATACGGGGTATAGCGGCCAGTCGGATCATGGATCGGCCAATCCAGCCGGAACTGGTCATCCTTGCCGTCGAGCGCATTCGGCTCCCACAACATCCAGGCGCCGATCCCGGCCGGGAAGCTCATCAGCGAACGCTTGACCGCACCATCGATGGTCTTGCGGTCCGGCAAACCGGGGCCTTGCATGCCCTGCACCGTTGCCGCCAGTTGCTTGGGGATTGCATATCCCAGCCTGAAGCTGTCTTCCACCTGCCTGGCGTAGGCATCGGCCTGTTCGCCCGCCCGCTGGTAACCCACCGTAACCGCGTCCTGGTACACGTTGGCCGCGATCACCGCGATCATGACCCCGAACCCCGCCACGATGGCCAGCGCTGCGGCTACCAGCACCTTGGTCCGCAAACTCCAGTCCCGCAATGTCCGCATATTTCCCTCGTTCGTTTTTCTTTGCAGGCCGATGCCTGGGCGAAACCATCATCCCGTGATCCGCGTCGTAACTGTCTCTCAGTGCAGTTAAGTGCTCCTTTCACAGTCTAGGCAGAAATTCGCATCGCGGTGCACGTAACTGGCCAGATACCTGACTCAGACCGTGAAGAAGCAAGGGCCTACGCATGCGGATAAGGCTGAAGATGCCGATCGGTAGTTCCAGCAAGGCTGCCAGAGGCAAGCCGAGGACCAGGCTCCGGTAAATCGGTGATTTACCGAACCGAGAAAATGGCAGGGGCACGCGCCAAAAAAAATGGGCGCCGAAGCGCCCTTACCCCCAACCAACCCACGGAGGAACAGAGGAGTTTGCACACGTGGAAGAAACCGCACCGGCCGGCACCTGCAAAAAACCGGAGAGAAAGAGCACCGGCTGCGCGACTTCACGGGCTCAACAATACGGCAGGCGCTAGCGGGCCGCGCTCACGGTGCCGCAAGCATGCTCATGCATGACGCATCGCCGACATCGCCCCACGCTCCGTTCATTCAGTCCCGGTTCACCGCTGCGTGCTAGGCTCAAATTGAACCTCCGAAGGAGTCTCGAACATGTTACGCCGCTACTTGCCGCTGCTTTCCCTTGTCCTGCTTGCGGGCTGCGCCACCACGGTACCCAGCCAGATCGAACCACCTCAGGTCACGCTGGCCGACATGCATTTCGACGAGATCAACCTGTTCGAGCAACACTTCACGCTGGTTCTGCGGGTACGCAACCCCAACAACTTCGCGCTACCGATGGAAGGCGCCAATCTGGACATCAGCGTAAACGACCAGCCGTTCGCACACGGCATGTCGAATGACCATGTGACGGTTCCGCGGCTCGGCGAAGCCACCATCAAGGTCGATGCAGTCAGCCCGATGGCGCGCGTCCTCCAGCAACTGCAGGCGCTGAAACAAGGGGGGAAAAAGGAAGTCGCCTATCGCCTGAACGGCCAAGTCTTCATCTCTGGTCACCAGAGCGGCGTGCCGGTGGATTATCGGGGTACGGTCTTTCCGCCGATCAATTGAGGCATAGTGCGTGTCCAACATGATCGTTTGCGGCGGGCAAAAAAACGGCCGGGTGGGAACCCGGCCGCAAACTCTTAAGGAGAAGAGGAGACACTTCGCGATTCGTATCCTACGCACGAGGTGTTTCCAAAGTGTTTCAGGACACTTGCATTCTGTAAATCCCCGTAGGACGTCGCGTCCGCTTAGGATGCAGTGGCCTGCCAACGATTTCCCTTGGCGGCGCCCCCGCGCCGCGGCGACAATGTCGGGCCGACCACGTTCTGCGCACTGATGGCCACCAATTACATCTCCACCTACCTCGGCAACAAGTTCTACCCGCAAGAGGGCAAGATCGAGCGGGTCGACATCGTCGACATCGCCCACGGCTTGGCTTATCAATGCCGCTTCAACGGCCAGACCCGCGATTTCTACTCTGTCGCACAGCATTCGGTACTAGTTGCCGACCTGGTCGCCCCCGAAATCCAGCTCGAAGCCCTGTTGCATGACGCCGCCGAGGCCTACCTCGGCGACATGGTCAAACCGCTCAAGGTGCTGCTGCCGGACTTCAGCGAGGTCGAAGACAAGGTGATGAAGGCCATCGCCAAGACCTTCCGCCTGAACTACCGCCACTACGCGCCGATCAAGCGTGCCGACCTCATCGTCCTGGCCACCGAAAAACGCGACCTGATGCCCCATTCGGTGGAAAGCTGGACCTACCTGCACGGCATCGACCCACTGGATACGGTGATCGAGCCCCTATCTCCGGCCGATGCCAAGGCGCAGTTCCTGGCCCGCTTCGAGGCACTCTACGACCCGCGCTCCGACAAGCCGCAGATGCAGCTCAACTGGTAAGCCCCTCCCCGCCTCAAAAAACATGGGGCCGGAGTGTGATGCACTCCGGCCCCATGTTTTTACCAACGCCTGAAAAGCGCAATCAGCTGCGGTGGCGGAACACATTCCCTACAAACAACACCACCGCCAGCAACATCCCCAAGCTGCCAATACCCACCAGCGGCTCGATGCCGGAATGGCCCAGCATCAGCCCGGTCAACGCCACCATCAGCAAGGGCAATGCCAAGTTGTACAACCAGAAATGGAGCCGCGCCGCCAGGCTCTGCCCGGCCTGCGGGAAGTAGTGGTAGATCACCGCCGTCAGCGTCAACGACACCCAGCCCAGCAGGTTCAGGTGAGCATGGACGGGCATCAGGCGATGATCACCACTGGCCCCCATGAACACACCCAGGCATACCGCAACCAGGAAATAGATCAGCGCCAGGTAGACCCAGCGCAAGGAATGCGTCTGCATGATTTCTGTCTCAAGAAAGCTTGGGGGAGGAAACGGCTACGCCGTTTCCCGAAGGTCTGCTCGAATACCGCGAAACAGCAGGCTCAGACGCCCAACGCAGCAGTCAGCTTGGTCCAGTCCTTGCCAGGCAGCAGCGGACGCACCATGTTCATCAACCCGGCAAACGCTTCCGCCGGCGCCCCCTGCTTCACGCCGCCCAACACCAGCGCCCGTTCGGTCGGCGTGAGATGCGGCACCATCCAGCGCATCGTCAGCACCTGCCCTTCCATCGGGATGGAAGACACCAGTTGGTCATGCAATGCGTGCAGCTCTTCGTCGGTATATGCCGCCCACAAAGCCGCATTGTTTTCGGTTTCTTCCCGCGCCATGTGCGAGAAGTTGTCGGCCACAAACGCCGCCAGATGGTGATACAAGCGCGCCACTGCTGCCGTGCGGGCCGGCCCATCGCAGTACTCGACCTCGACCGTATCGCGCATGAGCGCATCGAATTCCGCCATATGCTCGCCATGGTCATGTGCCGTCCAGTCCGTGCCCCCCGGCCGACGCGCCTCGATCGCCGGATGGATGAAATGGTCTTCGTGCTCGACGTGGCTGCGACAGAAGGCCAGCAGCTCCCGGACCTCCGAAATCCCCGTTGCCCGGTCTTCCGGGTCGTTCCAGTCAGTCCGGCCCACGGTGACCAGGATATGTGACATATACGCGCGCAACGCCTTGTGAATAAAGGCATAAATGTCGTAGCGCGGAGTCTGTGCTTGCATGATGCGATCCTCAAGGACGGATATCCTCAACCCGCAAGACTGGCCTCCATCCCGGACCGCTGCCCTGCGGAAAACATGCACAGGCTACCGGGATGCTCGATTTCGCTTTGCTAAATGTTGGCTAATGAAATCCTAAGATTTTCCTAATGCAACGACCTGCCCGGCACGGACAACCGCCGGATCGGGGCCGCAGGCCATGTTCACGGTAAGTGCCGACGGATAAAGGACGCGCGGCGGGGATATCGATTCGACGGACTTTGTCGGAGATTCAACGGAGAGCGGTTTCCGAAAGCTGTCTTTCCTTTCGAAAACATTCCTACAATGACCACAGGCCGGTTCACTTGGAGAGGACATGTCCATCAAGCCCCGCGAACTAGCCGATCTGATCCGCGAGATCGAATACCAAGACCCGATCGACTACGGCGACCTCCCCTACGACGAGGAAGGCCTGCGCCAACTGGTCGCCACCCATATCTGCGACATGGCCGACTCCATCGAAGCCCTGTCGGAAGAAGACCGCACCAACGCCCTGCTGGCGGTCGCAGCAAAGCTGGTGCTCGAGAATGTAGTGCTTCAGGTAAAGCAATTGAAGATGCAGGGCGCGCTGATCGAGGAGGATTCCGAGGCCTTGATGCGACGCCTGCTAGGCAAGGAACCGCCCGAAGC
>CBIHQA010000178.1:0-7350 GCA_966211475.1 uncultured Neisseriales bacterium | reverse complement strand
TCGCCCTTGTGCCACAGCTTGCCGCGCGAACGGCTCCAGTAATGGGCCGTGCCGTATTGCGCGGTCAGGGATAGCGCCTCGCGGTTCATCCAGGCCACCATCAGCACACGGCCGGTGGCTGCGTCCTGGGCGATGGCGGGTACCAGGCCGTCGTCGTTCCAGGCGACTTGATCGAGCCAGTCCATGCGTTTCTCCTCAACCATGGGCGTGCCCGGCGGCGCGGTGCAGCCACAGGAAGTTCAGCCCGGTGGCCAGCGCGATCCAGATCCACCACAGCCCACCGGCCAGGCCGAGGGTGAACAGCGTCGCCGCGTTCATCAACCCCAGCGCAACCGCCCCCTTAAGGTAGGCGCCCGCGCGGCCGCGAAAGCGGCCTTCCGGCAGACGGTAGAAGGCACGGCCAATGGCCAGCGCCAGCAGGAAGGGCGGTAGATTGCCGATCAGCGGCCAGACCAGCAGGGCAATCGGGTCAGCCATCCATTCCGCTGGCAGCGGAATGTGCAGGTTGAGGTGCTGCAGCGAGGAAAGGTCAGGCCAGTCCCATTGCTGCAGCCACTTCTCGAAACCTTTCACAGGCGAACCTCGATGCCCGCGGCCTGCATCGCTTCCTTGGCCTGGCGGACGGTGTATTCGCCAAAGTGGAAGATGCTGGCTGCCAGCACCGCGTCCGCATGGCCTTCCAGCACACCATCGACCAGGTGCTGCAGGTTGCCGACGCCGCCGGAGGCAATCACCGGCACGTTGACGGCTTCCGACACCATGCGGGTCAGTTCCAGGTCGAAGCCGGACTTGGTGCCGTCGCGGTCCATGCTGGTCAGCAGCAGTTCGCCGGCGCCGAGCGATTCGACCTTCATCGCCCATTCGATCACGTCGAGGCCGGTGTTCTTGCGGCCGCCATGGGTGAAGACTTCCCACTTCGGCAGTTCCGCCGAGCCCGTGTTCTTGGCGTCGATCGCCACCACGATGGCCTGCGAACCGAACTTGGTGGCCGCATCAGCCACCAGTTGCGGGGTGGCAACCGCCGAGCTGTTCATGCTGATCTTGTCGGCGCCGGCGTTGAGCAAGCGGCGCACGTCCTCTACCTGGCGGACGCCACCGCCCACGGTCAGCGGAATGAATACCTGGCTCGCTACCGCCTCGATGATGTGCAGGATCAGGTCACGCTGGTCGCTGGTGGCAGTGATGTCGAGGAAGGTGAGCTCATCCGCGCCCTGTTCCTGGTAGCGGCGGGCGATCTCGACCGGGTCGCCCGCATCGCGCAGGCCGACGAAGTTGACGCCCTTGACCACGCGGCCGTTGGTCACGTCCAGACAAGGGATGATGCGTTTGGCGAGCGCCATGGTTAAGCCCAAATGGAGGGCGGCATCGCCCCCGGATCGTTGTCAAACTTGATGACCCGCTGGCGGGGCATCGTTCCGCCCCCCTCCCGCCAGCGGGCGGGAGTCGGAGGGTAGGGATTCCTCAGGGAGGCTGCGGACGGCTTACCGTCCGACAAACCAGCAAAGCTAGCTTTGCCCCCTTCGACCGTCATGAACTTCTGCCTTGTCGGCAGCCTGGCTGCCCGGTGTCACACGGTTACAACACGGTTTGCGGCGACAGCTCGTCCGCCAGCGTCTGCGCAGCGGCGAAGTCGATGGTGCCCTGGTAGATCGCCCGGCCGGTGATGGCACCGCTGATCCCTTCGTGTTCCACACCGCACAGCTGCTTCACGTCGTCGAGGCCGGTCAGGCCACCGGAGGCGATCACCGGGATGGTCAGCGCGCGGGCCAGCTTCACGGTGGCCTCGATGTTCACGCCGGTCAGCATGCCGTCGCGGCCGATGTCGGTGTAGATCACGCCTTCCACGCCGTAGTCCTGGAAGCGCTTGGCGAGGTCGATCACCTCGTGCTTGGTGATCTTGCTCCAGCCGTCGATCGCCACCATGCCGTCCTTGGCATCCAGGCCGACGATCACGTGGCCGGGGAAGGCGTCGCAGGCTTCGTGCAGGAAGCCCGGCTGCTTGACCGCTGCCGTGCCGATGATGACGTAGCTGACGCCGGCATCGAGGTAGTTCTCGATGGTTTCCAGGTCGCGGATGCCGCCACCCAGCTGCACGGGCATGTCGCCTGCCGCGTCCAGGATGGATTTGATCGCGTCGAGGTTCTTCGGCTTGCCGGCGAAAGCGCCGTTCAGGTCGACGACGTGCAGGCGGCGGGCACCTTGGTTGCGCCAATGCGTGGCGGTATCACCAGGGTTGTCGGAGAACACGGTGGCCGCGTTCATGTCGCCCTGCGTGAGGCGCACGCACTGCCCGTCCTTGAGGTCGATGGCGGGGATGATCAGCATAGCGGTTCAGGAAATCGATCGGATGGTTGAGAGGAAATGTTGGGCCTTGGTCAGTCCTGACCATTCCAGGTGACGAAGTTCCGGTACAGCTGCAGGCCGTCCCGGTCGCTCTTCTCTGGATGGAATTGTACGGCAACCAGCGAACCCCGGGCCACCGCACCACAGAAGGTGAACGGGTAGTCCGTGGTACCCAGTACCAAGTCCATGTCGGTCGGGTGCACGAAGTAGCTATGGCAGTAGTAGAAGCGGGCCTCGTCGTCGATGCCCTGCCACAGCGCATGCGGGCGGGTCTGCTTGACGCGGTTCCAGCCCATGTGCGGCACTTTCAGCTTCTGGCCCGCATCGTCGACCATCAGGCCGTGCGGAAACCGCAGGCTGCGGCCCTTGAACAGCGCCAAGCCGTGCGTGTCGCCTTCTTCGCTGTGCTGGAACAGCATCTGCATGCCGACGCACACGCCCAGGAAGGGGCGCTCGGCCGCAGCTTTTTCTACCGAGGCGCGTACACCGGCTTCGTTCAGGTGGCGCACGCAATCCTGGATGGCGCCCTGACCGGGAAAGACCACCCGGTCGGCGGTATCGATCACGGCCGGGTCGGAGGTGAGGACCACGTCGTTGTCGCCGGCCACATGCTTGACGGCCTGGTAGACCGACCGCAGGTTGCCGGAACCGTAGTCGACGATGGCGATGCGTTGCTTGCTCATGATGGTGGCTTCGGCTGCGGTTACTTCGGCTGCTCGGTCAGCGTGCCCTTGGTGCTGGGCGTGATGCCGGCCATGCGCTCATCGAATTCGACGGCCATGCGCAGGGCACGGCCAAAGGCCTTGAACACGGTTTCGGCTTGGTGATGGCTGTTCACGCCGCGCAGGTTGTCGATGTGTAGCGTCACCGCGGCATGGTTGATGAAACCGCGGAAGAACTCCAGAAACAGATCCACATCGAACCCGGCGATCATCGCACGGGTGAACGGGATGTGGTATTCCAGGCCCGGCCGGCCGGACAGGTCGATCACCACCCGCGACAGCGCCTCGTCCAGCGGCACGTAGGCATGGCCGTAGCGGCGGATGCCCTTCTTGTCGCCGATCGCCTTGGCGAAGGCCTGGCCGAAGGTGATGCCGATGTCTTCCACCGTGTGGTGGGCGTCGATGTGCAGATCGCCCTTGGCGAGCACTTTGATGTCGATCAGCCCGTGGCGGGCGATCTGATCCATCATGTGGTCGAGGAAGGGCACGCCGGTCTCGAAGTTGGACTGGCCGGTGCCATCCAGGTTGAGCTCGACGGTGATCTGGGTTTCCAGCGTGTTGCGGGTAACGGACGCGATGCGCATGGCAGGTTTCAACGGTAAAAGTCGCGGATGGCCGCGAGGAGCTGACGGTTTTCGTCCGGGCTGCCCACGGTGATGCGCAGACAGTTCTCAAGCAGCGGGTGACCGCCGAACAGCGGCTTCACCATGATCTTGCGGTCAAGCAGGTGGCGGTGCAGGGCCGCCGCGTCGTTCATCCGTACCAGCACAAAATTGGCGGCGGACGGGAAGACGGTGAACTGCGGATAGGCCTTCAGCGCTTCGACCAGCTGGGCGCGGTCGCGCAGGATCTGGTCGGTCTGGGCTTCCAGCACATCCAGATGGTCAAGCACGAAGCTGGCGGCCGTCTGGTTGAGCACGCCCACGTTGTAGGGCATACGCAGCTTGTCCAGCACATCCACCCAGGCCGGTGCCCCGAACAGGTAGCCAAGCCGCAGGCCCGCCAGGCCCAGCTTGGACACCGTGCGCATGATCACCAGGTTGGGGAGGCGGTCCAGCGCATCCGCGAAGGTTTCGCGGGCGAAGGGCAGATAGGCTTCGTCCATCACCACCAGCCCCGGTGTGGCCTCGATCAGCGCTTCCAGCTGGTCGCGCGGGAACAGATTGCCGGTCGGGTTGTTGGGGTAGGTGAGGAACAGTACCGCAGGCTGATGCTGGCGGATGGCGGCGAGCGTCGCTTCCATGTCCAGCGAGAAGTCTGGCTTGAGCGACACGCCCACATAATCGAGCCGGGTGTACTGCGCGATCATCCGGTACATCACGAAGGACGGGTCGACGCCCATCACCGTGGCACCATCCTTGGCAACCGCTTGCACCACCAGCTGGATCAGCTCGTCCGACCCGTTGCCGATGATCAGCGACCAGCGGTCGTCGATGCCAAAGGCGCGGCGCAGGCGGGTCTTCAGCCCACTGGCGGTCGGGTCCGGGTACAGGTTGATTGCAGCATCCGCGAGCCGTCGGGCCAGTTCGGCGGTCAGCGCGCCGGGCAGGCGGTATGGGTTCTCCATCGCGTCCAGCTTGACGAAGCCGCTGGCGTCGGGAACGTGATACGCCTTCAGCGCCTGGATATCGGCGCGCAGAACGGAGGATGCAAGGCCGGAAGGGTCCGGTAGAGTGGGCATGGCCGGCTCGGATGGGTCGGTGTAGCGGGTCGGCAAAAAGCGGAACGGCCTCATATTGTAACCCAGAAACCGGCTTTCGACGCCCCGCCGAGACAGGGCGTTGCAGAGTCAATCCGTCCAACCGGCCAGTCGGCCCAGTGTATCGGGGACGCTGAGGTGGTACGCCGCCAGGCCGCGCCGACTGAGCAGTAGGCGACCCCGTTCGGCGGTACGCAAGGGCAGGCGATCCGGCGGCGTACCGGCCAGGATGGCAGCGACTTGCTCCGCCGCCATCTGGCCTTGCTCGGCGCCGTCGAGCACTAGGCCGCCGATGGCTTTGTCCGGGCCGATCGAGAAATCCCAGTAGCCGAACAGCGGAAGGCGGCTGTGCTCTCGGCTCCAGACCATCACCTCGTCTTCATCAACGGTATGGCCGGTCCGGTCACGCATGGTGTGATTGAGGCCGACGAACAAGGCGTCGTAGCGTTGCGGCGCATCCTGGATGGCGGCTTGCCATTCATCCCAGCGGTCGAGCATGCGCCAATGCACTTCGACATCGCCGATCCGCTGCATGTCCTGGCCGTGCATGACTTCTTGGTTGAGCACCCGGGCGGTGAGATCGGTATCGAACAGGATCAGCACCCGCCGCGCCTTGGGGATCAGTTGCCGGACCAGCGCCACGTTGCGTAGGATCAGCGGCCGCTGGAGCACGCCGGTGCTGTGCGCTCCCAGGTTATAGGTGCGGGGGTTGCCAGTCATGCCGAGGAAGACGAGGGGGATCTGCGCATCGCGGGTGCGGCGGCCCAGCCAGACCAGTGCCGCATCATCGGCAAGCACCACAGCTGCTGGGCGGTTTGCTTCGATGCTTGTCCAGGCGGCATCGGCGTTCGCAGAAACGGCTTCCGTGGATTGCCGTTTGCTGTCCAGCTGCCGGTATTCCAGCTCCGCCTTGCCGGCCAGCGCGCTGTTCAGCGCCTGCCGGTAAGCCGCATCCCAAGGGTGCTCGGCATGGTAGCTCTCGACCACCACCACGCGTGGCAGGCCGGCAGCCAGTGCGAGACTGGCGTGAAGCGCGAACAGCAGGGCGAGGACAGTGCGCAAGGCAGCGGGCCGAAGACGGTCTGTCTTCAGTGTAGCTGCCCCAAGAGGGTGCCGGTGCTTTTCGGTGTCAGCCGCGCAGGCGGTAGCGGGCAGCCTGTGCGTGCGCGGGCAACCCTTCGCCGTCGGCCAGCAGCCCGGCGATGCGACCGAGGCTATCCGCGCCATCCGCCGAGACGAAGATCAGGCTGGAGCGCTTCTGGAAGTCGTACACGCCCAGCGGGGACGAGACGCGCGCGCTGCGGGCGGTGGGCAGCACATGGTTGGGGCCGGCGCAGTAGTCGCCCAGCGATTCCGACGTATAGCGGCCGAGGAAGATTGCACCGGCGTGGCGCAGCTTCGGCAGCCAGACCATCGGCTCGGCGACGGACAGCTCCAGGTGTTCCGGCGCAATGCGGTTGGCGATCTGGCAGGCTTCGTCCAAGTCCCGCACCAGGACCAGCGCGCCCCGGTTGCCCAGCGAGGCGCGGATGATTTCGGCACGCGGCTGGCTGGGCAGCAGTTTGTTGATGCTGGCAACCACGCGGTCGATGAAGGCAGCGTCCGGGCACAGCAGGATGGCCTGCGCCACCTCATCGTGCTCGGCCTGGCTGAACAGGTCCATTGCCACCCAGTCCGGGTCGGTGCCGCCGTCGCAGATCACCAGGATCTCGGAGGGACCTGCCACCATGTCGATGCCGACCTGGCCGAACACCTGGCGCTTGGCGGCCGCAACATAGGCGTTGCCGGGGCCGGTGATCTTGTCGACGGGCGGGACGGTTTCCGTACCGAAAGCCAGTGCGGCGACGGCTTGTGCCCCACCGATCGCGAAGCAGCGGGTCACGCCGCCCAGGTAGGCGGCGGCCATCACGCGATCCTGCTCGGCACCGCCACGCATCGGCGACACCATGATGATTTCCGGCACACCGGCGACGTGGGCCGGAATCGCATTCATCAGCACCGAGCTGGGATAGGCCGCCTTGCCGCCCGGCACGTAGATGCCGACACGGTCGAGCGGGGTGATCTGTTGGCCGAGGATGGTGCCGTCGGCCTCGGTGTACTGCCAAGAGTCCTGCTTCTGCTTCTCGTGATAGCGGCGCACGCGTTCGGCGGCCTGGGTCAGGGCCTGCTGTTCGTTGGCCGGCAGGCGGTCGTAGGCTGCCTTCAGCGCCTCACGGCTCAGTTCGAGTTCCGCCATCGGGGCGGCTTCGATCTTGTCGAAGCGGGCGGTGTAGTCCAGCAGCGCTGCATCGCCCCGGTGCTTCACGTCCGCCAGGATGGCAGCAACCCGCTGTTCGACGTCCGGCGACAAGGTGGCGTCGAAGGCCAGCAGCTGGTCGAGCTGGGCGAGGAAGTCGGAATCCTGAGTGTTGAGGCGACGGACCGGCGTGTTCATGGGAAGCGCTCTGAGGCTGGAATACAAAGGGGCGGGTAGCCTTAGAGCCTGTTTGCAAATAAGACGCGGTCGGCCGGCAAGCGTAAATCGTGCATGGCTGCGTTGCGTTTTCTTGCTTGGGGGCCACCCAAGCTGCGAAAACACGCCTTGCC
>CBIHQA010000177.1:0-7373 GCA_966211475.1 uncultured Neisseriales bacterium | reverse complement strand
AGGTCGCGCTCGACCAGCACCGGCACCTCGTTGTACGGGTTCATCACCGCCAGGTCTTCGGGCTTGTTGTGCACGTCGACGTCCACGATCTGGAAGTCCATGCCCTTCTCGAACAACACGATGCGGCAACGGTGGCTGAAGGGATCGGTCGTCCCGGAGTAGAGGGTCATCATGATGCGTCTGGCCTACTTAATTGATCAATCGAAGTCTGACATTGTACCAAACCTGCCATGGCGATTTCCACAAAACATCGATAACATATTGATTTGTAAAAAGAATATCGGCAAACCACATCTTGTCAGCCATGGCTTTTCACCCTTTTTGTCCGAGACAGGCACCGTCGCGGTTCTCAAGTACACCTGTCCCAGAATGCAAAACGGGGAGCATTCGCTCCCCGTTTTGCATTCAGCAAGTTACCGCTGGAACACTGAACTTAGTGCAGGTCCTTCCAATATGCCTTCTTCAGGAAATACACGAAGGGCAACAGGATCAGGACCAGGTAGAACATCACCGCATAGCCGAGTTCCTGGCGGAAGTTCTGATGCGGCTCGCCCATCCAGGTCAGGAAGTTCACCAGGTCAGCGACCTTGGTGTCGTAATCCCGGGTCTTGGCCTTACCATCTGTGATGCTGGTCAGCGTACCCGGCTTGACCAATTCCAGATGCTCGAGCACCTGGACATCCTTACCGGTGTGCTCGTCCTTCTCGGTCTTGTACACGGCATGTTGCTCGCCCTGCAGCTCCCACAGCACGTGCGGCATGCCAACCTTGTCGAACACCAGGTTGTTCCAGCCAGTCGGACGGGTGTCGTCACGGTAGAACGTGCGCAGATAGGTGTAGAGCCAATCGGCGCCGCGCGCCCGGGCGATCACCGACAGGTCCGGCGGCGTCGCGCCAAACCAGCCTTTGGCGTCGCGCTTGGGCATCGCCACCGACATCACGTCCGTCACCTTGTCGCCGGCAAACAACAGGTTGCCCTTGATCTGCTCTTCGGTCAGACCGATTTCGGTCAGGCCGTTGAAACGCATCGCTTGAGCAGAGTGGCAAGACAGGCAGTAGTTGGCAAACACCTGTGCACCGCGCTGCAGGGACTCCTGGTCACGCGTGTTGATCGGCGCATGGTCCAACGCCGGGCCGCCCTCGTTGGCGAACGCTGCCACCGGCAGCATCGCCGCGCCGAGCACGACGTGCGCCAGCAGTTTCTTCGCAATGGATTTGAAGTTCATGTTGGTCTTGTCCCGTCGCGCTTACATCGTCACCCGGGTGGGTACCGGCTTGGTCGAATCAATCTTGGTGTACCACGGCATCAGCAGGAAGAAGGCGAAGTACACCACCCCCAACACGCGCGACACCATCGTGCCCGTCGGGCTGGCCGGCTGGATACCCAGGTAGGCGAGACCGCAGAAAGCGATCGCGAACAGCGTCAGCGCGATCTTGTAGTACGGGCCGCGGTAGCGGATCGACTTGACCGGCGCGCGGTCCAGCCACGGCAGGAAGGCGAACAGGATCACCGCACCGCCCATCGCTGCCACACCCGGGAACTGCGAGCCGAACAGCGGAGGCACCGCACGCAGGATGGCGTAGTACGGGGTGAAGTACCAAACCGGGGCAATATGCGGCGGGGTCTTCAGCGAATCGGCCGGGATGAAGTTGTTCGCTTCCAGGAAGTAACCGCCCATTTCCGGGAAGAAGAACACGATGGCCGAGAACACGATCAGGAACACCACCACACCGAAAATGTCCTTCACGGTGTAGTAGGGGTGGCTGTAGATGCCATCCAGCGGCAGACCGGTCTTCGGGTCTTTCGGCTGTTTCTTGATCTCAACGCCATCCGGGTTGTTGGAACCCACTTCGTGCAGCGCCATCAGGTGAGCCGCCACCAGACCGACCAGCACCAGCGGCAGCGCGATGACGTGCAGCGCGAAGAAGCGGTTCAGGGTCACGTCGGACACCACATAGTCACCGCGGATCCACACCGCCAGATCCGGACCGATAAAGGGCACCGAACCGAACAGGTTCACGATCACCTGGGCGCCCCAGAACGACATCTGGCCCCACGGCAGCAGGTAGCCGAAGAAGGCCTCGCCCATCAGCGTGAGGAAGATCATCACGCCGAAGATCCAGATCAGCTCACGCGGCGCCTTGTACGAACCGTACAACAGGCCACGGAACATATGCAGGTACACCACCACGAAGAACATCGACGCCCCGGTGGAGTGCATGTAGCGGATGATCCAGCCACCCGGCACGTCGCGCATGATGTACTCGACCGCGTAGAAAGCGGTCTGTGCATCGGGCTTGTAGTTCATCGTCAGGAAGATGCCGGTGACGATCTGCAACACCAGCACTAAAGCAGCCAGCGAGCCGAAGTAGTACCAGAAGTTGAAATTCTTCGGCGCGACGTACTTGCCCCACTGCTCTTCCCACATACGGGTGAGCGGGAAGCGGTCGTCGACCCATTGCAACAGTTTCTGCGCTTGACTCATCGCTTATGCCCCCTTGCCGTCGTCACCGACCAGCAGCGTGGTATCGGACTTGAACAGATACGGCGGAATCTCGAGGTTGATCGGCGCCGGGGAACCCGCGAACACACGGCCTGCGAGGTCGAAACGGGACCCGTGACAGGGGCACAGGAAGCCGCCCTTCCAGTCCGGCCCCAGGTCGGCCGGACCGATTTCCTTACGCAGCGTCGGCGAACAGCCCAAGTGGGTACACACGCCCAGCGCTACGAACACGTCCGGCTTGCGGGAACGGCCTTCGTTCTTCGCATAGTCCGGCTGCACGGAACCTTCCGACTTCGGATCGGACAATTTGCTGTCCAGCGTCGGCAGCGCATCGACCATGTCCTTGGTACGGGACAAAATCCACACCGGCTTGCCACGCCATTCCACGGTCAGCAACTGACCGGGTTCCAGCTTGCTGACATCCACCTCCACCGGCGCACCGGCCGCCTTGGCGCGCGCGCTCGGGAACCAGCTCGCCACGAACGGCGTCGCGATGCCGACCGCCGCCACCCCGCCCACGACGCTGGACGCCGTGACGAGAAAACGGCGTTTGCCGTTGTCTACCGTTTGATCACTCATCGCTCGTTTCCATGTGCCAGAACATAAACCGCAGCATTTTACCCTAAAGCAGACGTGGACTTAACGGGGATGCGACGTTTTGGTGTGTGCTTGAGACGTAAAATGTCGGGTTGACGCAAATTCGATAGGCAAAAAGAAAGCCGCCCGAAGGCGGCTTTCAGACTTCAGATCGTCAGAGGACGATTAGAAGGCGTGACGCAGACCGACAACGATGGTACGAGCAGCGTGCGGATCAGCAGCGTAGTCTGCATTACCGTCCTTGGTCTTGCCGCTCAGGAACTCGGCGAAAGCCTTGGTACGCTTGCTCAATGCATAGTTAGCCAGCAGTTCGTAGGTGTTGGTGCGAGCGGAGCCGCCAGCAGCGTCACGATCCTTCGAACGCCAGAACTGCGCACCGAAGTTCCACTTATCCATGGAGTAGTTCAGGTACAGACCGGTGGTCTTATTGGTGGCGTTATTCATGCCGGCTTCCTTATCCTTGGTGTTCTGGTATTCCAGACCCACTTGGAAGTCGCCGAAGCTAACAGCGCCAGTGATGTTGTAGGCAGCGTACTTGTCGTTCGTACCTGCACCGGTGAACGAACCAGCACCCGTCGCGGCACTCAGGTCACCACGGCCACCTTCGTAAGCGGCACCGATACCCCAGTTGTCGGCATCGTAGTCAGCCCGCAGGGTGAAGTTGTCAGCAGCCTTGGCGGTCGTGGTCTTGTTCTCACCCATCTGCCACACACCAGACGCGGTAAAACCACCCATTGCCGGCAGGTCGTAGCGGACAGCGTTCTTGCGAGCACCGTTGGTAGCGCGCTGGGAACCGATCAGGGCGTTGCGCGGGGACTCGTCGATCACCACGCCATTGGAATACTTGCCGTCGCCGAAGTTGTCAGCAACGTTACCCATGGTGAACTGACCCCAGGAACCCTTCAGACCAACATAGGTGGTTTGGTTGCCAAACTGACCGTTGCCGGAGATAGAGCCGCTACCGTCGGACGAGAAACGGGAGCCAATCTTGAAGATGGCGGAGTTACCGTTGCCCAGATCTTCAGAACCAGAGAAGCGCACTTCGCCACGACCGTCGATCTTGTTCTGAGCGGCAGTACCGTTCGCGACGTCATTGTCATGGCGATAGTAGGTACGGACATAGCCGTCGATGGTCACGTTGCCGCTGTCGGCGAAAGCCGGGGCAGCGAAAGCACCCAGAACTGCCAGGGCGATAATCTTCTTCATTGATCGATCACTCCATTTTTAGTTGAACAACTGGCCCTCGGTATACCCTCGGGCTTACAACCACGGATGCATTAAACATCAGGGCCAACGGGGAAGCCAAGTGGAATCGTTGCATTTTTGTCACAGCCCTGTGGATGTTGTGACTTTGCAACAACACTCAGCTCAGGCTTGAAGACGGCTCCAGGCTAGGCCTACCAGCTCATGTATCGAGGAGGCGCTGTCTTCCAACGCAGACAAAGAGGGGAGCAAGTTTCGCCACACTGGTCGGCCGAAGGTGGCGGCAGGGACGGATTGCGGGGTCGTAAGCAGTCCAGCGATACCGAAGGCACGCATGGCGCGGGGTTGATGCCAGGCATGCGTAACCAAGTACACCGACGAGATGCCCGCTGGCAGCAGGATGCCCGCTGTGCGGCGCGCATTTTCGACCGTATTATCGGACCCTGATTCGACCCAGCGGGCGGAAAGGCCGTGGCTCTCCAGCAGTGCGGAAGCCATTAACTCGGCCTCTGCTGGAGCCCCACCGTCCGGAGCGCCTCCGCTCACCAGGATCGGTAACCGTGTTTGGCGAGCTAACCGGGCGGCTATCGCCAGTCTTGCCAAAGCAGACTCGGCTAGCTGGTAGTGTCCGGTTGCATCGATATATCTGCCCGCTCCCAGTACGACGATCGCACGAGGCGGTTGTGTGGCGGACGGCAGCGAGGTCAACTCGACCCAGCGTTCCAAGCCCGTCGCAACCAGACGAGTGGAGAGACAGTAGAGCAGGAGCAATCCACCCCAACACAGGGTATTTCCGAGGCGCGGTCGCCTGTTTCGAAGGCAGAGGCCAGCTACCGTTAGCCACAAAACGGACAGGGGCGACAGCAGCAGGCTGCCGATGATCTGCTTGATCGCCCACATGGGGTCAACCCCCGCTGCGGGTGCGCAGACCATCCAGCAGTTGCTGGTGGATGCCGCCGAAACCGCCGTTGCTCATCACCAGGATATGGTCACCGGTCCGGGCTTCTGCCAGTACCTCGTCGCGAAGGGCCAGCAACTTGTCGTCGACCCGGGCACGCTCGCCTAGTGGCGTTAGCGCTTCTGCGGGGCTCCAGCCGAGGTTGGCGGCGTAACAGAACACCAAATCTGCGTCTGCCAGGCTGCCTGCAAGCTGCTCTTTCACAGCGCCCAGTTTCATGGTGTTGGAGCGCGGCTCCAGCACCGCGAGGATGCGCGCCTTGCCGACCTTGCGGCGTAGGCCGGCGATGGTGGTGGCGATGGCGGTGGGATGGTGGGCGAAGTCGTCGTAGACCGTGACGCCGGCTTCCACGCCACGGATTTCCAGTCGGCGGCGCACGCCGCCGACACGGCTCAGTGCGTCGATGCCGGCTACGATGGGCACGCCGACATGGCGGGCGGCGGCAAGTGCGGCCAGGGCGTTGTTGCGGTTGTGTTCGCCCAGGGTGTCCCAGTGCAGTTCGCCCTGAGAGGCGCCATTGTGGAGCACTTCGAAACCGTCATCGAACACGCTGCCTGCCGACCAGCCGGTGGGCGCATTGAACGACTCAACCTCGCTCCAGTAGCCACGACTCAATACGCGGGCCAGGCTGGCTTCGGCGCCATTGACGATGATGCGGCCGCTCCGGGGGATGGTGCGCACCAGGTGATGGAACTGGGTCTCGATAGCAGCCAGGTCCGGGAAGATGTCCGCGTGGTCGTATTCGAGGTTGTTGAGGATGGCGGTACGCGGCCGGTAGTGGACGAACTTGGAGCGCTTGTCGAAGAAGGCGGTGTCGTATTCGTCGGCCTCGATCACGAAGAACGGGCTGTCGGTCCACCGGGCGGACACGTTAAAGTTCTGCGGAATGCCGCCGATCAAAAAACCAGGGTTGAGTCCGGCATCTTCCAGGATCCAGGCGAGCATGGAGCTGGTGGTGGTCTTGCCGTGCGTGCCGGCCATGGCCAGCACCCACTTATCTTTCAGGACGTGCTCGGCGAGCCATTGCGGACCGGATATATAAGGCAGCCCCTTGTCGAGGATCGCTTCCATCAGCGGGTTGCCGCGGGAGACGACGTTGCCGATGACGAACAGGTCCGGCTGAAGGTCGAGCTGCGACGGGTCGAAGCCATCGATCAGGTCGATGCCCAGCGCGGTGAGCTGGGTGCTCATGGGAGGATAGACGCCAGCATCGCAGCCGGTGACACGGTGTCCCGCGGCCTGCGCCAGGGCGGCGACACCGCCCATGAAGGTGCCGCAGATACCAAGAATATGAATATGCATGGAGAAGCCATTCCACATCCGCCCCTTGGGGAACGGACAGCGTAAGGAGTACTTCCGGCGGGGTCGCGACGACCGATGCCATTTGACTATCAGTCACTGCGGGTTGCCGGGCCAGTGGCCGGCACATTATCCTGTGTGCCGTTTGCCTTCAAGCGACATACGCCGCTTCACGGAGTTCTACGGTTTCATCATGCCAGCTTCTCCCGCCGACATTGCCCGCATTGCCCTGATCCGCCTTGCCGAACAGGGCTTGCCCCCGACGCCGGAAAACTACGCCCGCTTCTACAACGACGTGGTTGGATTGCGCACCGAAGAGGCTGCCGCGCCTCCGGAGCGCGAGCATGACCTGGCGCTGGTCGGGAAGGTGAAAACCGCGGTCGACGACGCGAGTCTGGCCACCATGGAGCTGGTGCGTTACCTGGGCGGCCAGAACGAGAGAATTGCGCAGTCCATCGACGACCTGTCCGAGGTCGACGAGAAAACGCGCATGCTGACCGTGCTGAATGCGCTGCTGGATACCACCCGTGCAATGCACGAAACCGTGGAAAGCTCCCGCACCGAACTGAACGAGACACGCCAGACCCTGCAGAAGCTCCAGCATGAAGTGGAGATGAGCCACCACGACATGGAGCACGACCTGATCACGGGCGTGCAGAATCGCCTGGGGATGGACAAGACCCTGGCGCGGGAGGTGACCCGGGCGCAGGAGAGCAAGACCAAGCTGACGGTGGCGCTGGTCGCGATCGACGCGTTCGAAGAACACAAACGTCGCCACGGCATCGAGCTGTCGGACAAGCTGCTGCAACACCT
>CBIHQA010000176.1:0-7380 GCA_966211475.1 uncultured Neisseriales bacterium | reverse complement strand
CGCACCAACACCCTGGTGATCTTCATCAACCAGATCCGGATGAAGATCGGCGTGATGTTCGGCAACCCGGAAACCACCACCGGTGGTAATGCGCTCAAGTTCTACGCCTCGGTGCGTCTGGACATCCGCCGTATCGGCTCGATCAAGAAGGGTGAAGAAGCCATCGGCAACGAAACCCGTGTGAAGGTGGTGAAGAACAAGGTGTCGCCCCCGTTCCGCGAGGCGCTGTTCGACATCCTCTACGGCGAAGGCATCAGCCGCGAGGGCGAGATCATCGAGCTGGGCGTTACCCACAAGATCATCGAGAAGTCGGGCGCCTGGTATGCCTACAACGGCAACAAGATCGGGCAGGGCAAGGACAACGTCCGCACCTATCTGAAGGAAAACCCGGCCCTGGCACAGGAAATCGAAGCCAAGGTTCGGACGCAGGTTGGTGTGGCGCCGCTGTTCACGCCGAGCGTCGAAGAAGCCGCAGATGCGGATCTGGAGCCAGAAGCGCTGTAATCCGCTTCCGGAATCCTAGCGACCTCAATCCATTTGGCTGAGCCGGTCGGCTGATCTCCGATCGGCGAAGCCTCCCCCAAAATCCATCATGCCATTCCATTCCCGAGACGGTGAGGAGTTCGCTCCAGAGAGCGA
This sequence comes from uncultured Neisseriales bacterium, assembly GCA_966211475.1. GTDB lineage: Bacteria > Pseudomonadota > Gammaproteobacteria > Burkholderiales > Leeiaceae > Leeia. The sequence continues at coordinate 6,741 of CBIHQA010000176.1, read as the reverse complement.
AGCCGAGCTGTTCGAGCGAGCGGTGAGGCTGCTTGCGCGCCGCGAACACAGCAGGGCGGAGCTGAAAGTCCGATTGTCGCGCTACAACCCGGACAATCAGGTGGTGGAGGGGGTGCTGGATCGGTTGGCCGAGAAGCATTGGCAGTCGGACAGCCGGTTTGCGGAGCAGTTTGTGTCGGGCCGTGCAAGCGGCCATGGACAACGCTGGCTGAAGCAGGCGTTGGCAGGGCGGGGTGTGGCAGGCGAGGCCGCGCAGCAGGCGTTGAACGAGGCTGCAGGTGGTGAGCTTGCCCGTGCCCGGACCCTCTGGCAACGCCGCTTTGGGCAGTTGCCGAGCAGTGCGGAAGAGCGGGTGAAGCAAACCCGTTTTCTGGCGGGGCGAGGGTTCTCCTTCGACACCATCCGCCGTGTGCTGAACAGTATTGATGAAGATCTGCCGGGAGACGACGAATGAACATCCGTGTACCGATGCCGCATCTGAATACCGACTTCGTGCAGCCGTTGACCGGCGCATCCGCAGGGACGAAGCGCTGGATCGGTTGGCTGATGTGCGTGCTGGCGCTCTACGGTTGCGTGGCCTTCAGCAGTCTGTGGCGTGAGCAGCAGGCGGTGGAGAGCTGCGTCGAACGTAGCGGCGTTTACGACTACGAAGCCGGCCGCTGCCGCGATGATCTGGAGCATGGTCGCGGCCAGCCGCTGCGGGAACGGTCTCCATGGTTGTCTTCGTCGGGGCGGTCTGCGCTGGTGTTGGGTTCTGCCCTGGCGATTGTGCTGCTGCTGAGTGGGGCGGGGCGGCGGGTCTTGTCTGAATAGCGGGATGAGTGAGACGGGACGGATAAGTCGAGATTAGCGGGTCCTGTATCGGGTATTGCAAGGTGAAATACCGATGCAGGCAGGTAATTTGACTGATGTGCCTGCGGGATGATGTAACTGCTGCGCCTCGTCAAAGATGTTGAAAAGGGCTCCATGTGGAGCCCTTTTTCATTGTGCTTTTTCATTGTGGATAGCGGGAAACTGGTTGGCTTAGTCGTGTTTGTCGGGACGAGATGGTTCGTGCAGAGCGCGAGAGGTGCTTGCAGTCCGCCGATACAGCAGTGGCGTCGATTGTGATCTCTGGGAATAGCTTGGGCGGCCCCATGGAGAGCGCACGGCCTATCACAGCACTGGCCATGTACCGTCTGTGTTGTTCGGGTCTTGTTCTTCACAAACAAGTGGATGGATTCCTCGCGCTCAGGCTCACGCGTGCTCTTAGGGTGAATGCGCCCTTTTCAGTCGGCAAGTAGACCTTCGCCGGATATGCGCTTGACGTGAACTGACCGCTTGGTAAGACTACGGCCTTCTCCTCTTGCCGGTTGAGCCCCATGCGTATCCGTTTCCTCGCTTTGAGTGTTGCTGCTGCGTTCGTGGCGGTGCCCGCCTTTGCGGCCCAGGTCAAGCTCCGCATCCTGGAGACGACTGATATCCACATGAACTTGCTGAATTACGACTACTACCAAGACAAGTTCACAGATGACTACGGACTGGCCAAGACGATTTCCTTGATCAAGGCGGCACGGGCCGAAGCGCGCAATGCCTTGTTGTTCGACAATGGTGATCTGATCCAGGGCAACCCGATGGGGGACCTGGTGGCCAAGGTCAAGTCGCTCAAGGCGGGGGACATCCATCCGGCCTACAAAGTGCTGAACGAGCTCGCCTACGATGCCGGCAACCTGGGCAACCATGAGTTCAACTATGGCTTGCCCTTCCTCAAGCAGGCCATCGCCGGCGCCAAATTCCCGTATGTGAACGCAAACGTCTATGTGGACGACCATGATTCCAATGCCGCCAATGACCGCAACCTGTTCACGCCCTATCTGATCCTCGACCGGCAGTTCAAGGATGAGAGCGGTCAGGTGCAGACACTCAGGATTGGCGTGATCGGTTTCGTGCCGCCGCAGATTTCGCAGTGGGATCGCGCCAATCTGGAAGGCAGGGTGGTGGTGAAGGACATCGTCGAGACGGCCCGTAAGTTTGTGCCGGAGATGCGGGCCAAGGGAGCGCAGTTGGTGGTGGCGATTCCGCACTCCGGCTTCGAGAAGGGCGAGGTGCCGCAGTTTGCCGAGAATGCTGTGTCGAAGTTGGCGGAGGTGCCGGGCATCGATGCGATCCTGTTCGGCCATGCGCATGCGGAGTTCCCCGGCAAGGCATTCGCCGATTACCCGAAGGTCGACCTGAACAAGGGCAGCATCAACGGTGTGCCCTCGGTGATGCCCGGGCGATGGGGCGACCACCTGGGGGTGATCGATCTGACGCTGGACAACACGGGTGGGCAATGGAAGGTGGTGGACAGCAAGGCGTCCATCCGCCCGATCTTCGACCGTACCGCCAAGAAACCGCTGGTGGATGCCGACCCGATGGTGGCGAAGCTGATCGGCAAGGAGCATGAGGCGACGCTGAGCTACGTGCGTGGCCAGGTTGCCGAGACCAAGGCACCGATCTACAGTTATTTCGCCCAGGTGGCGGATGATCCGTCGGTACAGGTGGTGTCGCAGGCGCAACTCGCCTACATCAAGCAGGCCATTCAGGGCACCGACTACGACAAATATCCGGTGCTGTCGGCGGCTGCACCGTTCAAGGCGGGGGGCCGGCAAGGCTGGTCCTACTACACCGATATCCCTGCCGGGCCGGTAGCCATCAAGAATGTAGCCGATCTCTACATCTACCCGAATACGGTGAAGGCCGTGCTGATCTCCGGGGCCGATGTGCGGGAGTGGCTGGAGATGTCGGCGGGCCAGTTCAACCAGATCGTGCCGTCGGCGGGCCCGGAGCAGAACCTGATCAATGACGCCTTCCGCTCCTACAACTTCGATACGCTGGATGGGGTGAACTACGAGGTGGACGTGACCCAGCCCGCGCGCTACGACGCCAATGGCAAGCTGATCAGCCCGGATGCGCATCGTATCCAGAACCTGAGCTATGCCGGCAAGCCGGTCGCCGACGACGCCAAGTTCGTGGTGGTGACCAACAACTACCGCGCCTATGGCGGCGGCAACTTCCCCGGCATCAACGCCAGCAAGGTGATTGTCGATGCGCCGGAAGAAAACCGGGAGGCGCTGGTTCAGTACCTGACCTCGGTCAAGCAGTTCAACCCGTCCGCGGACAACAACTGGCGCATTCGCCCGGTCTCCGGTGTGAAGTTGCGTTTCCTGTCGGGAGTGGGGGGCATCAAGTACCTGTCCGCTCAGCCAGGCATCAAGCTGGTGAAGGACAACGGCGACGGTTCCGCGCTCTATGAACTGGCGCCCTGAATGTTGCTGAACTGAAGCCCTAACCCCGGTCTGGGCCAAAAGGCGCCGCTGCTGCAGTGGCGCCTTTTGTCATTCAAGGCCTGGTTCGTTGGCGCCATGCCGTTGTAGTAGCCCGTTACTACCCGCTGTCGTTATCGCTTCGCTAGAGTGGGGTTTCCTATCCAATGCGCCTGCTGCCGCAGGTGACACACTCGTGTTTTCGAAGAGTAAGGCACCCTTCGAAAGCCGTTTTTCCGCCCTTGCTGTCGTAAGGGCTCATCAAGGAGGAGACCCGATGAGCAGCGTGTTGATCCTGGCTGGCGACTTTGTCGAAGACTATGAATTGATGGTGCCGTTCCAGGCCTTGCAGGTACTTGGTTACCAAGTGGACGTGGTGTGTCCGGGCAAGAAGAACGGCGACCGGGTGAAGACGGCAATCCATGACTTCGAGGGTGACCAGACCTACACCGAAAAGCCTGGCCATCAGTTCACGCTGAACGCCGATTTTGATGCGGTGAACGCATCGTCCTACACCGGCCTGTTGATCCCCGGTGGCCGTGCGCCGGAATACCTGCGCCTCGATCCGGCGGTGCTGACGCTGGTGCGGCAGTTTGTCGAACAGGACAAGCCGATTGCGGCAATCTGCCATGGTGCTCAGTTGCTGGCTGCCGCCGACGTGATCCGCGGCAAGCGGGTGTCGGCGTACCCGGCCTGTGCGCCGGAGGTGAAGTTGGCGGGCGGTGAGTACGCCGACATCCCGCTGATCGATGCCTGCACCGATGGCAAGCTGGTGACAGCACCGGCCTGGCCGGCTCACCCGGCTTGGCTCCGGCAGTTCCACGCGGTGCTGCGGCAATCATCCTGAAGGTCGGATAGCTGGCAGGCGGCCTTGGCGAGGCGGACATTCCGGTCTAGCCTGATGGCATTGTTCTGCGTTGCCCCGGACCGGCCGGTTGCGAGTACCCCGCGATCCGGCCGGTTTTGGGCTGCCCAATCTGGAGGCCATGCCGATGTGCGACCTGTATGCCAGCACCGACCCCGCTCAGTATGAGGCGGTCACCCGTTCGATGCGTCTGCACGGCCTGGTGACCAGCGTCCGGCTGGAGCGGCGTTTCTGGATGATCCTGGACGAGTTAGCCGCCAGGGAGCAGCTTTCCACGCCGCAGTTCGTCTCCACGCTGTACGACGAGGTGCAGGCCCGGCAGGGTGGGGTGGACAACTTCGCGTCTCTGCTACGCGTGGTGTGCACGACCTATCTCGGGTTTGCTCCGACGAGCCAGACGGCCTGTGCAGCCTAGCTTTTGTCCTTATCTGCTTTGCGGTTGCGGCGACGGGCCGGCTGCCGGGTCTGATGGGCTGCCTCCCGTTTAACAACCTCGCAACAGCCGTTGGCCGCGAGCGGATCGCTGGCGGGGAAGGTGCATTCCAGGGCGACGTCCAACAGATCGTCGTAACTGGGATGGGAGCCCAGCGGGGTCGGGGCGACCGGTGATGGGATGGCGCTACCGTCTGGCAGCCGGGCGAACAGGGTAGTCATGGCGGTCCTCCGGATCCGGGGTGAACCGCCGTCGCAGGGCGCGACGGCGTCTGATCAACCCCGCACAATCCATGCCGGCCAGGCACCCTCCACAATCCAGCCCCCTGGCAGAGCGGGGCCGGTTGTCCCTGAATGTTTTACAGCGATCGTCGCTCTGGCCGGCAAGCTTTACGCCACGCCGTATTCGATCGCTCGATTGGTGGTCTGCTCGCAGCGCCAGGTCGCCCATAGCTTGCCGTCCGTTCCGGGCTTCAGCACCAGGTAGTTCCGCTCCCGCAGGATGGGTTTGCCGGCGCCGACGGGTTCCAGTTGGGATTCGGTGACGTGCTCCGCATCGATGCGCTGTTCGCCGTCGTCCGACGCCAACTGGATCACCGCCCACTGCCACCAGGTCGGGCTGGGATGCACGATGCCGGAGGAGACCAACTGATTGATGGTGCGCTGGTCGTCGTGCTTCAGCACGCCCAACGCGCCGACGTGTACGTCGCCGGCCAGCAGGGTGACCTTCAGTTGTGTGCTGGCGATGCGGAACAGGTGATGGATCAGCCGCAGGCGCTCGCCTTCGTGGTTGTGCGTGGTCCAGTGGTCGAGCATGTCGTCGAGCTGTTCCAGCGACTGCTCGGCGGCCAGCCGCTCGACCGCGGGTTTGAAGCGGTAGTACACCACCGGCACGCCGGTGATCAGCAACAGGCGGGACGGGATGCCGTGCGCCTGCGTGGCGACCTGATCGAGCGCCGCGATGAGCTGGCGCCAGTGTTGGTCACCCAGCAGTTGAGTCTGGGTGCGCTCGCTGCGGGCATCCATCAGCAGCAGGTAGAGGTTGCCGACGCGGGTGCAGAGCGAGTAATGCGGAGCGTCCACCGGCGCGATGCGGGTACGGTTGTCCTTGCCACGCAGTTGCAGCAGCTCGAAGTATTCGCGCGCCGCCTGGAAGAAGGTATCCAGCATGCCGCCCGGCGGCACCATGTCGGCCGGATAGGAACCCCAGCCGTCGAAGATGTCGTGGTCGTCCCACATCATCACGGTCGGGATGCAGGCGAACGCGTTGGCCATGTCGATCTTGTCCCGCACGTATTCCTTCTGCGTCCGGTCACGGCGCAGCTTGCGGGTCTGCGGGTTGAAGTCGGACCAGCCACGGAAATAGTAGGACTCGTAGCGGCGACGGATTTCCGCCTTTTCGGCATTGGTCGGGCGGTAGTCGCGGGTTTTTTCGCGGTTGCGCTCCTTCCAGATATTCAGGCCGTCCAGATCGCCGCTGGGGAAGGCCTGGCCGAACACTTCGTCGCAATAGAGCTGATCGCCACCCATTACCAGCAGGTGGGCGTCGGCATCCTGTTGGCCGAGACGCTGCCACAGTGCGTAGGGTTCTGGCGTACTGGCGGCGAGCTTGCCGGAGGAAAAACCGTTGCAGGTCGCAAACAGCAGCTTGGGTGCCTGGTCCTTGCCGGGCACGCGGAATCGCCAGCTGGTCAGGCCATAGGCGTTGGGGAAGGGTGCTGCGTCCCCGACGCTGTATTCGATGACCTGTTCGGTAGTGGTCTGGGCGATGCTGACCGAGGCTTTCCAGACCTGATAGCCGGTCTGGGTTTGCCCGATTGCGACCATCACAGCCTGCTTCTGGCCATTGTCCCATTTGAAGGTGGCGCTCGGCGCGGCGGTGACCTCATCCGGGTGGCAGAGCACCGTGACGGTATAGGTCAGGTCGGTGTCGGCCGGACAGGTTTCGTAGCCCAGCAGGGGGCCGAGGGCGATGCTGCCGCTCATGTGAACACTCCTCGTGGTGCGGGTTCGACAGTGCGGGGCGTCGCGAGCGCGGCGTCACCCGGCGATGACGGCGCATCATACCATTTGCATGCGATGAGGGCGGCGCGGCGAGACCGGGCAATCAGAGCCCGGCGGTGCAGGTTGGCGTATGGGCCAGCAGGGCAGTGGCGTCCT
>CBIHQA010000175.1:0-7384 GCA_966211475.1 uncultured Neisseriales bacterium | reverse complement strand
GAACGCATGCCCGGGTTGCTTGACTTCTGGTTTTTCAGCGCTTGTTGGGCAGTCAAGGGGAGGCAGTGGGATGTCGTGGTTTCGACATACTCCCCGTACATCACGATGGCGATTGCATATCGGCTGCGGCGCCAGCAAATTGCTGCACGCTGGGTGGCGGACTATCGGGACCTGTGGACCGGCAATCAGGTATACACGGGGCTACCTCTGTTTCGAGGTATTGAGAGATGGCTGGAGCGTCGGTTTCTCTCAACGGCCGACTGTGTGACCACAGTGAGCGATGGCTTGCGTACCGAACTGGAAAAAGTCACGGTCGGACAGCGGGTCCAAGTGGTGACTAACGGTATCGATTTTGACGATTTGGATTCGCTGGAGAGCACCTCCATATTCCCCCCTGACGGTAAATTCCGGCTGGTATACACAGGGACGGTGTACCCTGGTCTACGGGATCCAGAGCCATTGTTTCGCGGCCTTGCTGACATGTTTGCAAGGAATCCGGAGTTTCGTGACCAGGTTGAGGTGATTTTTGTCGGCGGCAGGCCGGCAGGTGTGACGGAGGCTGCCGTCAGACACGGGGTCGGAGATGTAGTCAGTTATCGCGGCATGGTGCCTCGTCATGATGCGTTGCGGATGCAGCGCGATACTGGTGCGCTGGTATTTCTGGAAACCAGGTCCGAGAGCGGCGGTATTTTGACTGGAAAGATTTTTGAGTACATATCGAGTGGAAGGCCCATCCTCGGCATCGGTGTCGTGCCGGAAAGTGCGGTTGGAGGATTGTTCAGTGGTCTGGAGCATGCCTATGCACTGGGGGAAGCCCCGCAGGCGATAGCAGAGTGCATTGCTTCGCTGCTGCAGAGCCGGCCTGTCTCGTGTGAGGGTAATCTTGTTGCTGCCAGGAAGTACTCCCGGGAAGCGCTGGCTTACCGCATGCTGACGGTGATGACGGATGGCGCACATGGCTGAGTTGAAGCGGGTAGATGGGGCTGCGCCCGAGAGAGGGGGACTGGCCGATGCAACGGCGTCAGTCGTTCTCTATCGGACTCCAGTACCGATGTTGCAGCACTTGTTACAGAGTTGTGATGCAGCTGGTTTCAGCAGGGGCAGCGTGGTGGTGGTGGACCACTCGCCGACTGATGCCCTGAGGGAGATTTGCAGCCTGCCCATGGTAGTCTACGTGCATCGGCCGCAAAATCCTGGCTTCGGAGCGGGGCACAATCTGGCATTTCGTTTGATTGCGGATAGGTCATCGGTCCATTTTGTTCTGAACCCGGACATCAGTTTCGGGGAAGACGTCATTCGCCGGATCCGTGATTTCATGACCGCGGCTCCTGGTATTGGCTTGGTCATGCCCCGGATTGTGTTCCCGGATGGCAGTGCTCAATACCTTTGCAAGCTGCTGCCGACTCCGATCAACTTGTTTGTACGCCGTTTTCTGGGGCGCACGGATATTGCTCGCCGTCTTGACGAGCGTTTTGAATTGCGCTTTTTCTCCTATCGGGAACAAGCGGATATTCCCAGTCTCTCGGGTTGCTTCATGGCATTGCGCTCGTCGCTGTTTGAGGAGCTGGGGGGGTTTGATGATCGATTCTTCATGTATATGGAAGACGTGGATCTGTCCCGGAGGATTGGTCTGCGAGCCCGTACCGTATTTTTCCCCGAGGTGCAGGTGACTCACGAATTTGCCCGGGGTTCCTATCGCAATCTGCGTATGACATGGATACATGCGTGCTCTGCGGTTCGCTATTTCAATAAGTGGGGTTGGTTCTTTGACGGCCGGCGCGACGAAGTGAATCGTCGTACGCTTTCTTCGCTGGGATATCGCCAATTGGGTCCGGCAGGGGCGTGAGGCACGCTGGGCCCTTGGCTGTGATTGGACAAATTTCTAGTGCAAATTCTGTTGTTGGCTTTGTTTGTTTCGTGGCTGGTGACCATGCTGGTGCTGCGCTATTCGCACCTGCATGAACGTTTCAGCGCGGATCATGATCTGGACGGTGTCCAAAAGTTCCATGTGTCACCGGTGCCGCGTATCGGTGGTGTCCCGTTGCTTCTGGGATTGATGTCGGCAGCGCTATTCGCGACTCAAAGGCGCCCCGGTTGCGAATTGGCCGGTTGGCTGCTGGTTTGTTCTCTTCCTGCTTTCGGCGCTGGTCTGCTGGAGGACTTGACAAAACGCGTCGGACCGCTGCCTCGCTTGGTGATGACCATGGTGGCGGCCGCGGCCGGCTGGTTCTTCCTGGGGGCTTCGATTGAGCGGCTGGATGTATTCTGGATCGATGGTTTGGTTCGTTATGTACCAATTTCATTCGCATTGACCATGGTCGCTGTGGCTGGAGTGGCCAACGCAGTCAACCTGATAGACGGTTATAACGGTTTGGCGGGTGTCGTTGTAGCAATCATCGCGCTCGCATTGGCGTACGTAGCCTATCTGGTAGGTGACTCGCTGCTCTGGAACATGTCTCTCGCCTTGGCGGGCGGCATGGTGGGGGTCCTGCTCTGGAATTACCCTCGGGGCCTGATTTTTCTGGGGGATGGGGGGGCGTACCTCGCTGGTTTCATGGTGGCCGAACTGGCTGTGCTACTGGTTGCCCGGCACCCCCAAGTCTCTGCCTGGTTCCCCTTGCTCCTGCTTATTTATCCAATTGTGGAGACGTTGTTCACAATCTGGCGCCGAGCGTGGCTGAGAGGCGGCTCACCTGGTATTCCCGATGCAGCGCATCTGCACCAACTCATATACAAGCGGTTGGTTCGCTGGGCGGTTGGGAGTAGGCACGTCCGCCACCGTATTACGCGCAACGCGATGACCTCTCCCTACTTGTGGATACTGAGTTCGCTCGGGGTGATGCCTGCAGTGGTGTTCTGGGGGAACACTCGAGCTTTGCAGGTGATTGCATTGGTCTTTGTCGGTACTTATGTATGGCTATATCGACGCATTGTGCGTTTTAACGTCCCCAGGTGGTTGATCGTCCGGTTGAGGACGAGCCAGCGGACGTTGGGCGTTGAGTCTGTAGACAAAGATATGCAAAAATAGCCGGTTTCCAGGACGCGAAAGTGGCGGAATTGGTAGACGCACTGGATTTAGGTTCCAGCGCCGCAAGGCGTGCGAGTTCGAGTCTCGCCTTTCGCACCAACCATTGATTTCCCGGGCTGTTCGGCAGCCCGTCGACCGTAGAGACAAGGATAGCTGTGATGCAAGTCAACGTGGAAACCCTGGGCGCGCTCGAGCGTCGCATGAAGATTGCCGTGCCGTTCGACACGATCGAGAGCGAAGTGGGCGCACGTCTGAAGAAGGTGGCGCGTACCGCCAAGATTCAGGGCTTCCGTCCGGGCAAGGCGCCGATGAACATCGTTGCGCAGCAGTATGGTGGCCAGGTGCGTGAAGACGTGCTGAACGACACCGTTGGCAAGGCGTTCGGCGAGGCTGTGCGCGAGCAGAACCTGCGTGTCGCGGGCTATCCTCGTTTCGAGCCGGTCGAAGGCGAAGGCAACGTCGAGCAGTTTGAATTCGCGGCCGTGTTCGAGGTCTACCCGGAAGTCAAGGTGGGCGATCTCGCTGGCAAGGCGCTGGAAAAGCCGGTGACCGAGGTTGCCGATGAAGCTGTGAACAAGACGCTGGATGTCCTGCGCAAGCAGCGTACGAAGTTCGACGTCGTGGAACGCGCCGCCGAGAAGGGCGACCGCCTGGTGGTGGACTTCACCGGCAAGCTGGAAGGCGAAGCGTTCCCGGGCGGTACCGCCAACGATTTCGGTTTTGTGCTGGGCCAAGGCCAAATGCTGCCGGAGTTCGAGGCGGCTGCAGAAGGCCTGAAGGCGGGCGAGAGCAAGACCTTTGATCTGGCTTTCCCGGCGGACTACCACGGCAAGGATGTTGCCGGTAAGACTGCTCAATTCGAAATCACGGTGAAGACGGTGTCGGCACCCGTGCTGCCGGAGGTCGATGCGGAATTCGCGAAGCTGTTGGGTGTCGAAAACGGCGACGTCGAGCAGATGAAGAAGGAAATCCGCGAGAACGTCGAGCGCGAAGTGACGCGCCGCCTGAAGGCCAAGGTCAAGGAAGCTGCCCTGCAGGCGCTGCTGGACGTGACCCCGCTGGAAGTGCCGAGCGCGCTGGTGGGTATGGAAGCGCAGCGTCTGGTCGAACAGACCAAGAAGGACTTCCAATCGCGCGGCATGGACGTCAGCAAGATGCCGTTCCCGGGTGAGCTGTTCCAGGAGCAGGCCAAGCGCCGTGTTTCGCTGGGTCTGATCCTGGCCGAAGTGATTGAAGAGCACGCCTTGACTGCCAAGCCGGAACAAGTGCGCGCGATCATCGACGACTTCGCCGCGTCTTACGAAAAGCCGGAAGATGTGGTGCGCTGGTACTACGCCGACCCGCAGCGCCTGTCTGGTCCGGAATCGCTGGCCACCGAGGACAACGTGGTCGAATGGGTGCTGTCCCGTGCTAAAGTGGAGGAAAAACCGGTTTCCTTCGACGAACTGATGGGCAATAACGATGCGTGATTACGGTAACTGGCTGTCGTCTATGACGGCGCCTTCCATGGCTGCACCCCAGAACGCACTTGTGCCGATGGTGGTGGAGCAGAGTGGGCGCGGAGAGCGCGCCTACGACATCTATTCGCGACTCCTGAAGGAGCGGGTGGTGTTCCTGGTAGGCCCGATCGACGACGTCACCGCCAACCTGGTGGTGGCCCAGTTGCTGTTCCTCGAGTCGGAAAATCCGGACAAGGACATCTCGCTGTACATCAACTCGCCGGGCGGGTCGATCTCGGCCGGGATGTCCATCTACGACACCATGCAGTTCATCAAGCCCGACGTCTCGACGCTGTGCATCGGCATGGCGGCGAGCATGGGGGCGTTTCTGCTGGCATCCGGGCAGAAAGACAAGCGCTACTGCCTGCCCAACAGCCGGGTGATGATCCACCAGCCGTTGATCGGTGGTCTGCAAGGTCAAGCTTCGGACATCGAAATCCACGCCAAGGAATTGCTGCGCACCAAGGCGAAAATGAACGAACTGCTGGCCCGCCACACGGGGCAGCCGGTGGAGCGCATCGAGCGCGATACCGACCGGGACAACTTCCTGAGCGCTGACGAGGCACGTGAATACGGCTTGGTCGACCAGGTGCTCAGCACACGCGCCGCCCTCGGTTGAACGCAGGACCCGAAGCCTTCGGCCACCGTTCGCGGCGGCTGAAGGTTTTCTACTTGTAACGGCACCTGGGCGTGCGGAGGTAATTTATGAGCAAGAACAGCGACGACAAGCTGCTTTACTGCTCTTTCTGCGGCAAGAGCCAGCACGAGGTTGCCAAGCTGATCGCCGGCCCTCAGGTGTTCATCTGCAACGAGTGCATCGACCTGTGCAACGACATCATCCGCGAGGAGATGCAGGCCCAGGCTGGTGGCGCGGCAGGTGAGCCCCGTCTGCCGGCACCTTCCGAGATTAGACAAGAACTCGATCAGCATGTGATCGGCCAGGATATCGCCAAGAAGGTTCTGGCGGTGGCGGTCTACAACCATTACAAGCGGATTGGCCATACGCCGAAGAAGGACGATGTCGAGCTCTCCAAGAGCAACATTCTCCTGATCGGTCCGACCGGTTCCGGCAAGACGCTGTTGGCGCAAACCCTGGCCAAGCTGCTGAACGTGCCTTTCGTGATTGCCGACGCAACCACGCTGACGGAAGCCGGCTATGTCGGCGAGGATGTCGAGAACATCATCCAGAAGCTGCTGCAGAAGTGCGACTACGACATCGAAAAGGCGCAGCGTGGCATCGTCTATATCGACGAAATCGACAAGATCTCCCGCAAGTCGGAAAACCCGTCCATTACGCGGGACGTGTCCGGCGAAGGGGTGCAGCAGGCACTGCTGAAGCTGATCGAAGGCACCATCGCGTCGGTACCGCCGCAAGGCGGGCGTAAGCACCCCAGCCAGGAATTCATCCAGGTCGATACCACCAACATCCTGTTCATCTGCGGTGGTGCGTTCGATGGGCTGGAAAAGATCATCCGCAACCGTACCGAAAAGGGCGGCATCGGGTTTGCTGCGCAGGTTCACAGCAAGGACGACGACAAGAGTCTGACCCAGGTGTTCCGCGACTGTGAACCGGATGACTTGATCCGCTTCGGTCTGATCCCGGAACTAGTCGGTCGTTTGCCGGTTGTGGCGACGCTGGCTGAACTCGATGAAGATGCGTTGGTCAGTATCCTCACCGAGCCGAAAAATGCGCTGGTCAAACAGTTCCACAAGCTGTTCCAGATGGAATCGGTGGAGCTCGAGTTCCGCGACGTCGCCCTGAAGTCGGTTGCACGGCAGGCGATCAAGCGCAAGACCGGTGCTCGTGGTTTGCGCTCGATTGTCGAGACGGCGCTGCTGGACATCATGTACGAACTTCCGTCCATGAAGAGCGTCCAGAAGGTGGTGATCGACGAGAATGTCATCGAACATGATGGCAAGCCGCTGCTGGTTTACGCCGATGATGCGGCACGCTCGAAGGAAGCCGGCTGACGCAGGATCCTGATTTCCGGAATCTTTTGCGTTACCCAGACAGCCGACTCGTTGAGTCGGCTGTTTTTTTTGGGGTTGCCGGGGTAGCATGACGCTTAGCCTTCGGGCTGGCCCCTTGAAAATTTCCGCCTCGCTGCCATCTCGGTAGCTAGTTATCCCGAAGCGAGACCGACATGTCTGAAGATACCCAGGTCACCAAGAGCAATTCCGTGACGCTGCCGCTCCTGCCGCTGCGCGACGTCGTCGTGTTCCCGCACATGGTCATTCCGCTGTTCGTTGGCCGCGCCAAGTCCATCAAGGCGTTGGAGGCCGCGATGGAGGACGGCAAGGCCATCCTATTGGTTGCCCAGAAATCTGCCGCCAAGGACGAGCCCTCGGCCGAGGATCTGTACGAGGTGGGGACGGTTGCGACCATCCTGCAGATGCTGAAACTGCCGGACGGTACCGTGAAGGTGTTGGTCGAAGGCACCGAGCGTGCCGAGATACGCACCGTGGTAGATGGTGAGGGTTACTTCTCCGCCACGGCGCAACCGCGCGACTCGACCCTCAATGAAACGCCCGAGGTCGAGGCAATGCGTCGGGCCATGCTGGCGCAATGCGACCAGTACGTGAAGCTGAACAAGAAGATTCCGCCGGAGGTCCTGACCTCGCTGGCCGGGATCGACAATGCCGGTCGCCTTGCCGATACGGTGGCAGCTCACCTGCCGCTCAAGCTCGAGCAGAAGCAGGACATACTGGAGATGTTCGATGTCAGCAAGCGCCTGGAGCATCTGTTGGGCCTGATGGAATCCGAGATCGACATCCTGCAGGTTGAAAAGCGCATCCGTGGCCGCGTGAAGCGGCAGATGGAAAAGAGCCAGCGCGAGTACTACCTGAACGAGCAGGT
>CBIHQA010000174.1:0-7434 GCA_966211475.1 uncultured Neisseriales bacterium | reverse complement strand
GCCGCTGCGCGTCCAGGCTACGAGTGGGCTTCTTACGGCACCAACACCGTCGACCCCGTTGTCTTCCGATCCGCCAGATCCCGATGCGCTTGCGCCGCTTCCGCCAGCGGGTAGCGCTGCCGAACCTCGATCTTCACCGCACCGCGGGCCACCACGTCGAACAGATCGTTGGCGGTGGCGACCAGCTCCTCGCGGGTGCTGGTGTAGTGGCCCAGCGTCGGACGGGTGAGGAACAGCGAACCCTTGCTGGACAGCAGCAGCGGTTCGATGGCCGGCACCGGGCCGGAGGCGTTGCCGAAGGAAACCATCATGCCGCGCAGCGCCAGGCAGTCCAGCGACTTCAGGAAAGTGTCGCGGCCCACGCCGTCGTAGACCACCTGCACGCCCTTGCCGCCGGTGATTTCCCGGGTGCGGGCGGCGAAGTCCTCGCGGGTGTAGACGATCACATGGTCGCAGCCGTGGGCCTTGGCCAGCGCGGCTTTCTCGTCGGAGGAGACGGTGCCGATCACCGTCGCGCCGAGCGATTTCGCCCATTGGCTGGCGATCAGGCCAACGCCGCCGGCCGCTGCCTGGATCAGCACGGTGTCGCCGGCCTTCACCGGGTAGGTGCGGCGAAGTAGATACTGGGCCGTCATGCCCTGCAGCATCATCGCAGCGCCCTGCTCGAAGGAGATCGCCTCCGGCAGTTTCACCAGCTTGTCGGCCGGCATCACGCGGACTTCCGAATATGCACCCAGCGGGCCGCTGCCATAGGCGACACGGTCGCCGGCCTTCAGGTCGGTCACGTCCGGGCCGACCGCTTCCACCACGCCGGCCGCTTCGGCGCCCAGACCGGACGGCAGCGGTTGCGGGTAGAGGCCGCTGCGCTGGTAGGTGTCGATAAAGTTGAGCCCCACCGCATGATGGCGCACACGCGCCTGGCCGGGGCCGGGTTCGCCGACCTCGACGTCTTCCCAGCGCAGCACTTCAGGTCCGCCGGTCTCGTAGAAACGGATTGCTTTGCTCATGGGGTCCTCTGTCTTGCGGACAACGCTGCCACAGTGTCCAAATGAGTGATCCGGCCGGTAAACTCTCAGCCGCCACGGTTATTGTGACAAGTTAGTAACATCTTGCAACCATGACGAAAGCAGGGGTATGGCGGAACGCAGTATCTTGATCACCGGTTGCTCCAGCGGCATCGGTCTGACGGTCGCCGAGGGGTTAGCCGCCCGTGGTTGGCGGGTATTCGCGACGGCGCGTAAGCCAGAGGACGTGTTCCGGCTGCAAGCGCTGGGGCTGGATGCGCTGCAGCTCGACGTGACCGACGACGAAAGCATCGCCACCGCCCTGCAGGTGGTGCTGGCCCGCACCGGCGGCACACTGGATGCCCTGTTCAACAACGCCGGCTACGGCCAGCCCGGCGCGGTGGAAGACCTGACCCGGGGGGCGATCCGCGAGCAGTTCGAGACCAATCTGTTCGGCGCGTTATCCCTCACCAACCAGGTGATCCCGGTGATGCGGGCACAGGGCCATGGCCGGCTGCTGTTCAACAGCTCCATCCTCGGCTTCTGCGCGATGCCGATGCGCGGCGCCTACAACGCCAGCAAATTCGCGATGGAGGGGCTGGTGGATACCCTGCGGCTGGAGCTGCACGGCACCGGCATCCATCCGGTGCTGATCGAACCGGGGCCGATTGTCAGCCGCTTTCGCCCCAATGCGCTGGAGGCGTTCCAGCGGCACATCCACCCCGAGCACAGCGTGCATCGCGCCTACTATGAGCGCGTGTCCAAGCGGCTGTCCGACCCCAAGCCGCAGACCCGGTTCACCATGGGACCGGAGGCGGTGCTGGCCGCCTGCCTCAAGGCACTGGATGCACGCCGCCCCGCTACCCGTTACCGGGTGACGCGGCCGACGCAGTTCTTCTGGTATCTGAAGCAGGTGTTGCCGACCCGGGTGCTGGATTGGGCGGCAAAAAAGGCAGGCGGGTAGGGATGAAGACGGCCCCGCGGGGAACGGGGCCGTACAGAAAGATCCGCTCTAGGAGCCCATCTGCGACTGCAGGTAGTTCTGCAGGCCGACCTGCTTGATCAGGTCGAGCTGGGTCTCGATCCAGTCGATGTGTTCTTCCTCGCTTTCGAGGATCTCCTCGAACAGCTCACGCGACACATAGTCGTGCACCTTTTCGCTGTAGGCGATCGCCTCTTTCAGCAGCGGCACGGCTTCCATTTCCAGCTTCAGGTCACAGGCCAGCAGCTCCGGCACGTTCTCGCCGATGTAGATCTTGCCCAGCTCCTGCAGGTTGGGCAGGCCTTCCAGGAACAGGATGCGCTCGATCAGCCGGTCGGCGTGCTTCATCTCGTCGATCGACTCGTGGTACTCGTGCTCGTCCAGCTTCTTCAGGCCCCAGTTCTTGCACATGCGGGCATGCAGGAAGTACTGATTGATCGCGGTGAGCTCGTTCTTCAGCGCCTTGTTCAGGTATTCGATGACCTTCTTGTCGCCTTTCATGGCGCGGCTCCTTGGGAATCTGAAAACCGGGAAGTAAATGTCAACAGAACCTAAGATAGACCGCGGCGGACAGAGCCGCAAACGCGAACCTCCGGCCACGGAAGCCCGGGGGAGGTCGTATCGAGGAGAAAGGTTCAGGCAGCTGCCGGATAGCGTTCGGGGTGCTGCCGGACTTCGCTATCCAGGGTTTCGCGCAGGATATCGCGCGCCATCGGGGCGCATTTGCCGCAGCAGGACGCCACGCCGAGTTCCTGCCGCAAGCCACGCATGCTGCAGCATCCGCCTTCGACGGCGGTTCGGATCTGCGTATCGGTCACGGCTTGGCAGATGCAGACATACATGACGACAACCCGGTGCGAGAGTGGGATGTCGCAAATGATAATGATTCTAATAAGCAAAGTCGAGTGCATCTCCGACGAACGGTTTGCGTATCGGGAAGTTGCCTCAGGCCTGGGGGTAGAGCAGCTGGTGCAGGCCGGCGCCGTCGACTACCCGGATGCCCTGCTGGTGCGTGGTCATCAGCTCCGCCACGCCGCGCGCCTGCTGTTGGCTGGTCAGCACGGCAGTCCGGTGTGGCAGCAGATAGCGGAAGGTGCCCAGATAGCGCTGCACCAACCGCGGCAGGAAGCCCTCGGCGGTCACCTCTTCCTCGCGCACCGGGCGGATGAACAACAGCGAACGGTAAGGCAGGCGAGCCAGCGCCATCTCCGTCTCGGTTGCAAGTTGGCTCGGCATGCCCACCAGGTGATCGCGTGCCGACAGCGGGGCTACCACCACCAGCCGTCGGTGATCGGCGGCAAAACGGGTAGCGGCGTCCAGCAGCAGGTCGGCCGGCAGGTCGTGGTAGGCATCGTCCCGCGCATGCCAGGATCGGCCACTCGGCAGGGCGAGCACCACATCGTCCACCGGCAAGGCGTCCGCGCTACCGGGCGGCGGCACTGGCGACGGGGAGACGACCTCGGTCAACCGGGCAACGCTGCTGCCGATGGCACAACGGGTCAGGACGAAGATTTCGGCGTAGTGGGCGGTTAGCAGCTCATTGAGCAGCGCTTCGCCCAGTGGGCCAGCTGCGCCGATCAACAGCGCTCGCCGAGGGGCGGGGGGCGGATCGGGCCGGTTTAGTTGGTCCGCCCGCAAGACGTCGTTGAACCCGGCCATCTGGATGACCCTTGCGGGGTTAGACCGCCACCGGCGCCTTGATGGCCGGATGCGGGTCGTAGCCTTCCAGCGTGAAGTCTTCGTAGTCGAAGGCGAACAGATCGGTCACCGCCGGATTGAGTTTCATCACCGGCAGCGGGCGAGGTTCCCGGGACAACTGCTCGTTCACCTGTTCCAGGTGGTTCAGGTACAGATGGCAGTCGCCGCCTGTCCAGATGAAGTCGCCCGGCTTCAGGCCAGTGACCTGCGCCACCATCAGCGTCAGCAGCGCGTAGGAGGCGATGTTGAAGGGCACACCCAGGAACAGGTCCGCACTGCGCTGGTAGAGCTGGCAGGACAACTTGCCGTCCGCCGCATAGAACTGGAAGAACGCGTGGCAGGGCGGCAGCGCCATGTTTTCGAGCTCGCCCACGTTCCAGGCGTTGACGATGATGCGGCGGGAGTCCGGTGTCTCGCGCAGCTGCTTCAGGATGGTCGCGATCTGGTCGACATGGCGGCCGTCCGGTGTCGGCCAGCTGCGCCACTGGTAACCGTAAACCGGGCCGAGCTCACCATTCTCGTCCGCCCATTCGTCCCAGATTGTCACGCCGCGTTCCTGCAGCCAGCGAACATTGGTTTCGCCACGCAGGAACCACAACAGCTCAATCGCGATGGACTTCAGGTGCACCTTCTTGGTCGTCAGCAGCGGGAAGCCCTCCGACAGATCGAAGCGCATCTGGTGACCGAAGATCGACCGCGTCCCCGTGCCAGTACGGTCCGTCTTCAGCGTGCCGTGGTCACGGACATGGCGGATCAGATCGAGGTACTGCTGCTCGGAGCGGAACATGGGAACACCTTGGGGAGTAACGCCGATATTCTACCGTGGACTGTCCGACGCTGGGGGGCCTCCACCGGTCCGCCAAATCGGCAAAGCTTGCTTCGCGCCCGTCGGGAGGTGGATTGCCCTCCTACATAAAGGTTGTCCGGAGAGCCGGCGAGCGTCAGCGAGGTCCCCCCGCGGGGCGGGGGCGGAGGGGGTAGGAAGAAATCAGGAGACTGCCGATTTATCACCAGTCCGTTAAACCAGCAAAGCTTGCTTTGCGCCCGTCGGGCGATGGATTGCCTGCTGCAGCTAGGCAGTCAAAGCCGGGCGAAACGGAGCGTAAAGCGCGCCCCCTTGAGCGCCGGGCTGCGGTCGACAGTCAGCGTGCCCTGATAGGCGGCAACAATGTCGCTGACGATCGCCAGGCCAATGCCATGACCGGGGACCGCCTCATCGGCACGTACGCCGCGCTGCAGGATGGCATCCGGGTCGCTGACGCCGGGGCCGTCGTCCTCGATGGTGACGGTGATGCCATCCGCACCGCGTTTCGCGATCACGCGGACGGCCTTTTCGCACCACTTGGCGGCGTTGTCCAGCAGGTTGCCGAACAGTTCCAGCGCATCGCCCTCATCCAGCCGCAGCTTCAGATCGGGCGGGATGGTGACGGCGAATTGCGGGCCCTTGTCGCGGTGGACCTTGTTCAGCGTGCTCACCAGGCGCTCCACCGTCGGCAGCAGCGGTTTGGCCACCGCCATCGGCCCGTCGCCTGCGGTGGCGGCGCGCTGCAACTGGTAGCCGACCAGCTGCTCCATGCGCGAGGCCTGTTCGGACACGGTGGCCGCGTATTCGGGGGCATCCGGCGGGGTGCCACGCAATACTGCCAGCGGCGTCTTCAGGCTGTGGGCCAGGTCGGCCAGCGCGTTGCGGTAGCGCTTCTGCTGGGCACGCTCCCGCTCCAGCAGCGTGTTCAGGTTTTCGGTCAGGCGGGCCAATTCCTTGGGATAGTCGCCATGCACCTGTTCGTCTTCGCCCCGCTCGATGCGGGTCAGCGCCTGGGCGACCTTGCGGAGCGGGGATAACCCCCAGCGCAACAGGGTGCTCTGCAGGATCAGCAGCACCACGGCGGATGCGGCCAGCCAGCTCCAGAGCGTGCGCCGGTAGGTCGCTAGCTGGGCGTCGAAGTCGCGGCTGTCTTCGGTGATGGAGAAGGTCAGCTTGATCTGCTTTGCACCGGCCGGCCAACTGACGCCAACGCCGAGCGTGAAATAGTCTCGCCCGTCCACCGAATAGCGTTCGAACAGTCGTTGCCCGCGCGGCAGGCTGGAGGCGAAGGGCACCGTCACGCCGATGGCGGAATGCGACTGCCAGACTTGGCCAGGGGCCTGAATCTGCGCGTACAGTCCGTTGCCCGGCAGCATCAGCCGCGGCTCAGCCAGGTTGGGGGGCATCGACAGGCGGCCGTTCTCGTCGACCTCAGCGGTGGCCATCATCAGGTAGGCCAGCGCGGCCATGCGTTCCTCGCGGCCGGCCAGCGCGGCATCACGGAAGGCTTTTTCCAGCGCCAGCCCGGTGAACACCAGGAACAGCGACAGCACTAGCGCCGCCCCGATCAGCACGCGGCGGTGCATCGAGATGCGGCGCAGGCGAGGGGCCGCCGACGTCGGGGAGGTCGACTCGGCAGCGGGTGGTGCCGTTGACGCGCTGTTGCTCATCCGGCCTTACCCGAGCACGAAGCGGTAGCCGCGCCCACGCAGGGTTTCGATGGGCGCGAGGCTGCCTTCCGGGTCGAGTTTCTTGCGCAGCCGGCCGATCAGCACTTCCAGCACATTGCTGTCCGGGTCGTGATCGACCGGGTAGAGGTAGTCGTTCAGCTCCTGCTTGGACACCACTCGCTCGCGGTGCCGCACCAGGTATTCCAGCAAGCGGTATTCGAAGGCGGTGAGTTCCAGCGCCTGTTCACCCATGGTGGCCTGCTGGGCGTTCAGGTCCAGCGTGAGTACCCCGACTTCTACCTTGGAGGCGGGCGCACCGGCGGCGCGACGGATCAGCGCCTTCACCCGGGCCAGCATCTCGGCCGGCTCGAAGGGCTTCACCAGGTAATCATCGGCACCGGCTTCCAGTCCTTCCACCTTATCCTGCCAGCGGTCACGGGCGGTCAGCACCAGGATGGGCAGGGTGCTGCCCTCAGTGCGCAGGGTGCGGATCACGTCCAGGCCGGAGCGCTTGGGCAGGCCCAAGTCGACCACTGCGGCGTCGAACGGGTACTCGCGTGCCAGGAACAAGCCCTTGTCGCCATCCTGCGCGCCTTCCGGCAGGTAGCCGGCTTCGCTCAGCATCTGCCGCAGACGGGCATTCAGGATCGGCTCGTCCTCGATGACCAGTACTCTCATCACGCCTCCGGGCGGTGGTTGTTGTTTTGGTGCCGGGTAGTGGTTATTTCCGGACTTCGCCGTTGCCTGCGTCGACCTGCAGGATCACGACCTCGCCGTTTTTCTTCAGTACCTTCACCCGCCAGGTGTTCCCCTGGCGCTCCACTGACAGGACGCGGCCGCCAGTCTGGTCGCCAGCGATGCGCGCGGCGTCGTCCCGGCCGACATCGGCCCAGGCGGGCAGCGCTGCCAGCATCAGGGTTAACAAAAGGGCTCGCATGGTCAAATTCTCCATTCAATTGCTTGGATGTCGGCCAAAAATGCTTTTGGCATGATATCGCAGACATCCGTTTGCCGCAGATTGTAGCTGCTGGCAGTGGCATGCGCCCATTTGGGCGAATGCCTGGTTCCGATCGCGTTCATTCCTGCGGCAAGACCGACACCCGCACCCGCAGGTCGCGACCCGGGTCGTTCGGCATCAGCGTGGTGTAGCGGTGGCCGCCGTATTCGTAGGTGACTCGGTAGCCGCTGATGCGGTTTTCCCAGTTGTCCACGGTGCGGCAGCGGCGCACATCTTGGTCTTCGTATTCGTCCTGGTCGTCGCGGCCGTGATTCCAG
>CBIHQA010000173.1:0-7439 GCA_966211475.1 uncultured Neisseriales bacterium | reverse complement strand
CAGCGCCGTCACTGGCAGGTCGCCCCGGTAGAACATGAACATCGGCTGCTGCGACACGCTACCCAGCGATACTAGCTTGTCGCCCGCGCCCGGCGGCGACACACCATCGATCACGAAACCGACATCCACCTTGGTTTTCGGATCGTTGAGCTTGTCCAGATTCTCCGCCGAGCCCTCGGACGGCAACACCACCAGTTTGATGCCGTTGCGGGCGAGAATGGCGCGGTATTGCTCGGCGTAGCGGTAAAAGGCGCTGCCCTCCGGCCCGCTGGAGATAGTCAGGGTAGTGGGCGGCGCCGGGTTCAGGAACCAGACGATGGCGCCGACCACGGCCGCGCAGACCAGTGCAAACGGGCCGATGGTCACCGCCATGTCGCGCCAGGAGATCGCGCTGATCCTGGCGCGGAACGGTTCCGGCAGCACCCGGCGGGCGAGTTTCTGCCGGATGGCCTTGCGGCGCTCGCGGTTGGTCTGGGGTAGGTGGTCCGACATGGCTGGGGCTCCTATACGGCAGGCAGTGTGCCATGACCGGCAAATCTCGTGGATCGTTCAAGCATCGCATGCCGCCGTGTTACGTTTTGTAAAGCAATGTTGCTTGGCCGTCATCAACCGTAAACCGTTCCACGGCTTGCTTTCTGGCGGTATTCATCCCCTTTTCGCGCGAGGTGCGAAGCCGGCACCATGGGCCTGGTCATTTGTCATGGTCATCACAATGGGAGGCACAACAATGCAACTGAATGGACGGATCGCCCGCGCTGGGCTGATGAGCATGGCCCTACTGCTCACTTGGCAGGCTACCGAAGCCGGGCCGCTGCTGGACAAGCTGAAGGCTCGCCGCGCCGCGCAAGGCCAGGCCGAATCGCTGGAAGACGGGGCGGAAGACGGCCAGCAGGCCAAGATCCCCGACGGAGTGAAGGTGCTGCGTAATATCTCCTACGGCAGCGACGAGGCCGAACGCTTCGACGTCTACCTGCCGCAGCAAGCCAAGGGCGCACCGGTGATCTTCATGGTGCACGGCGGCGGCTGGCGGCGTGGCGACAAGGCAATGAAGTCGGTGGTCGAGAACAAGGTGGCGCGCTGGGTACCCAAGGGCTTCATCCTGGTATCCACCAACTACCGCATGCTGCCAGGCACCGATCCGATCGGGCAGGCCAAGGACGTGGCGAAGGCGATCGCCTTCGCCCAGGGCAAGGCGGCCAGCTGGGGCGGCGACCGCGGCAAGTTCATCCTGATGGGGCATTCGGCCGGCGCCCACCTGGTGTCGCTGCTGACCGCCTCACCAACACTGGCGCCGGCCGCCGGCGTGGCGCCCTGGCTGGGGACGGTCTCGCTCGATAGCGCGGCAGTGGATGTGGTGAAGCTGATGGAATCGCGGCACTTCAAGCTCTACGACGACGCCTTTGGCACCGACCCCACCTACTGGCAGGCCGCCTCGCCCTACCAGCAGCTGAGCAAGGCGGGCGCGCCGACCATGCTGGTCTGCTCTTCCCGCCGCAAGGATTCCTGTCCCCCGTCGCATGCCTTCGAAACCAAGGCGGCATCGCTGGGCATGAAGGCCTCGGTGCTGGAACAGGACCGTTCCCACCGCGAGATCAACGAAGACCTCGGCACGCCGGGTAGCTACACGGATGCGGTGGAGAACTTCATGACAGGGTTGGATGGGACGGTGGCGCGGCTGCTGGGGCATTGATCCATTCGGCCAGGCAACCCGCGCTTTTCCTAGCCCGGACGCCTTGGCGGCCGGGGGGTTGTGGAGACGCCGCCCCCGGCCGCAAGGCGTCCGGGCTACATGTCAGCTCCACTCCGGCACGGCCGGCACCCGCAACATCTCGACTTCCGGCAGGTCGAAGCCGAAGTGCTCAGTCAGCAAGCCCCTCAGCGCCTGGCGATCCGCCAGTTGCGAAGCCTGCGGCGTGTTGCCGGTCCAGACGGTGACATCGCGGTTCATCACCGTCACCCGCCCGGTCGGCGTGAAGGCCCGCAACATCAGCCGGTTGACAAAAGGCGAGGCCGGATAGCTGGCGGTGTAATGATTGCCCATCTCGAAATCGATCGGGAACTCCTCCTCCAGTGTCGACGCCCACAGGTCGCTCATCTTTCCGTCGACCTGCGTCTGCAACACCCAGAAACGTTCGTCGCGAACAAGGCCGTGCACTTGCTCGCCGTATTGCACCCGGCTACCGGCTTCCAGCGGCACCGGCACGCGCGGCGCATGGCCACCGAACCCGGCATCCAGCAGGAACCGGCCTTCCGGCAACTGCACAGTCAGGAACATATGGGTACGGGGCGCCGCGTTCCGGGGTGTGAACATCACCACCCGCGCCAGGTGGCGAACTGGTTCGAACCCCAGTTGCTCCAGCACCGCCGCGAACAGCGTCACCTGCTCGAAGCAGTAACCGCCGCGTTTGGCACGCACCAGCTTGGCCTGCAGGCTATCTAGGTCCAGCCGCGGGGGCCGGCCCAGCAGCACATCCAGGTTCTCGAAGGGAATGTACTGCATGTGGGCATGCAACAGCCCGGCGAGGGTGTCATAGACAGGACGGGTGTCCCCACCCCAATGGATGCGTTCGAAATAGGCGTCGAGGTTGAGTGGGGTGGTCATGGACGGGCGGGCAATCAGCGATGGAACCGCATCCTACCGCCTTCCGGAAGCGTCGGAGAGTGCCGATCCGGCCAGTACATGAAGAACACAATGAACGACTCGCATTGCGCTACGATCTCTATGCCGGAAGACGATTCAATAGGAGTGCCATGATCGATTATGAATTCAAGAAACTTGATGCGGTGAATAGCGGGTTGACGATGGAACTATACCCAGGAAAAAGGGATTATCCGCTAAACGAGAACTCCATTTACGTCACCGAAAATGCGTTTGGCTTTGTCGAGCCGCTCATCTGGAAATCTTTCGGGAAATACAGTCATTGGGGAAGAAATTCCATCGAGAGGGATTTGTGGCTAGTTATTAACTCGGACATTCGTAGGGTCGCAGTTTCGCTGGAGAACTCAACCAATCCCGAAGAAATATTCGAGCTCCGCTTCATGTGCGACGAAGTGAGAGATGAATATGTTAAAACCTTCCCCCAGTCAAAATTGGATCTATTGAAATTTATGAATGCGTTAACCAATTGGATTTCGACAGAACTGACAAGAAATTCTTTCATTACAGTTTTTGGAATTTGATTCAGCCGTTGCTACGTCGTAGGGCGCCATCCCACAAGAGAACTTGCGCCCTACGACGTTCTACCAAGTTCCGCGACCCTTCAGCCCTTGGTTGCCTGACTAAGGTGCTTCTTCACGATCTTGCCGTACTCCCCGGTCTCTTTGAGCTTGTGCAGGCCGGCATTGAACTTCTTGATGAGCTCCGCTCCGTTGGCTTGAGACTTCGACGTCAGCAAGAACAAGCCCGAGTCGGCCAGGCCTTCCGGTGAGGCGACCATATCCTTGTCGGTATAACCCGCCGAGCGATACGCCTGCCGGCCTTGAATCTCATCCGTCAGGTAGAAATCGGCCTTGCCCTCGCCCACCATCTTCGCACACGGCGTGATGTCGGGGGCTTCCACCTGCTTGACCGTGCCGTTCTTGATCAACGGCGCGATAAAGGGCAGCACCGTCCAGCCCTTGGGAATGCACACCGTCTTGCCTTTCAATGCGCTACTGTTGCCCACCGAAAACTTGTGGTCCGCCCGCATGAACGCCCGCTGGGTCAGCGTGAAGATCGGCTCGGAATAGTTGAACGCCGCCTGGCGCTCGGCCGACTCGAACCAGGGGAAGGTGGCGGCGTACTTGCCGGACTTGGCGTCGTCGTAGGCCTTGCTCCAGTCGACGAAAGCGACGTCCACCGTATCGCCCATCACGGCGAAGGCCCGCTTGACGATTTCGGCGGTCATGCCGCCTTCCGGCAGGTTCTTGTCGGCGAAGGGCGCGTAATCGTTGCCGGTGGAAATACTCAAGGTCTCCGCGTAAGCAGGGATCCCGAGCGCGGTCGCATAGGCAATGGCCAGCAACGTTCGAAGCAGTTTCGACTTCATGGCATGGTTCTCCTCTTCAAGAAGTATCAAGTGGATCGCGTCCTGAATCACACAGCCCGATATTCATGAGTAGCAGACGCTTCGACATCTTGCAGGCTCAGCAGCATGGTCGCGCCTCCTCCACGCCAACTTGGCCGGGACCGTATCAGCCATTCGCCCAGGAGGGGAGAAGACAGACATGTCACCCCATGTTGAAGCCAAGCAATCGGCCATCCGGATATCCTCCGGTCTGAGCCGGCCATCCCAGCGCGGCGACCTGGGCCAGATCGGTGCCGACACGCCCCAAAAGCCGGCTTGTTGTCGTATACCGGTGGCTTTTAGTATGAACACTTGACCCTGTATCCCCCGCCCGGCCCCCGACGAGAGAGCCCATGTCGCACAAACCTGCCTACCAAGCCCTGACCGACACCTTCACCCGCCTGCATCGCTACTACCACCTGTCGGCCATCGCCGGTTGGGACCGCTCCGCGATGATGCCGTCCAAGGGCAACGATGCCCGCGCCGCCGCCCTGGCGGAGCTGGACGTGCTGATTCACCAGACGCTGACCGCGCCAGCGCTGAAGACGCAGATCGAGGCCGCCGAGCAGGAAGACCTGACCACGATGGAGCGCGCCAACCTGCGCGAGATCCGTCGCGAATGGGTGAAGGCCAATCTGCTGCCCGCCTCGTTGGTGGAGGCCAAGACCCTGGCCGGTGCCCGTTGCGAGCATGCCTGGCGCAGCCAGCGGTACGCCAACGACTGGACCGGTTTCCTGGCCAATTTCCGCGAAGTGGTGCAACTGTCCCGCGAAGAAGCCCGCCTGCTGGCCGAGGATGCCGGCGGCAGCCGCTACGACGCGTTGATGAACAAATACGAGCCGGGCCTGACCAGCGCCGAGGTCGACCGCATCTTCGGCGACGTGAAGACCTGGCTGCCCGGCCTGATCGCGAAGGTACGCGACAAGCAGTCCCGCGAGACGCTGATCCGCCCGCAAGGCCCCTTCCCGGTCGACAACCAGCGCCGGCTGGGCCTCGCGCTGATGGCGCGGCTGCAATTCGACTTCGACGCCGGCCGGCTGGATGTCAGCGCCCACCCGTTCTGCGGTGGCGTGCCGGAGGACGTGCGCATCACCACCCGCTACAGCGAGGACGACTTCACCCGTAGCCTGATGGGCATCGTCCACGAGACTGGCCACGCCCGCTACGAACAGAACCTGCCGCGCGACTGGGTCAGCCAGCCGGTCGGCCGCGCCCGCTCCATGGGCATCCATGAGAGCCAGAGCCTGGCGTTCGAGATGCAACTGGGCCGCAGCCCGGGCTTTTTGCAGCTGGCCGCTCCGCTGGTCCGCGAGCATTTGGGCGATCAGCCGGCCTTCACCGCCAACAACCTGGCGCGCCTCTACACCCGGGTCGAACCCGGCTACATCCGGGTGGATGCCGACGAGCTGTGCTACCCGGCCCACGTGATCCTGCGTTACGAGATCGAACGCGCCTTGATGAACGGCGAGATCGAGGCCGACGACATCCCCGCGCTGTGGGACGAAAAGATGATGGCCTACCTGGGCATCGACACCCGCGGCAACTACAAGGACGGCTGCCTGCAGGACATGCACTGGACCGATGGCAGCTTCGGCTACTTCCCCAGCTACACCCTGGGCGCGATGTATGCGGCCCAGTATTTCTCCACCCTGCGCCGCACTCAGCCCGACCTGGATGCGAAGATCGCCGCCGGCGACCTGTCGCCCGTCTTCGACTGGCTGGACGCCAACATCTGGCAGCAGGCCAGCCGCTACGAGACCGACGAGCTGGTACGCCGCGCCACCGGTGAGCCGCTGAACCCGGCCCATTTCCGTGCGCATCTGGAAGCACGCTACCTCGGCTGAGCCCGTCTGACGGAAGGTCGTCCCGTCACCAATACCCCGTCCGGCTTGCCGCAGCAGCACGCCGGGCGGGCCATCCACCCGCCCGAACTGTCTCCGGAAGGCGACGGTGCTTGATCTGGCCCACGAAACTTCTGATACTGAGCCGTCGGCAACCGGCCACACGCCTCGATACGGGACCCGATCATCGAACTCATCCAGACACAGGCGCCGGACGATACCGACGCCAACTCGCCTACCCGTTCGCTGCTGCGGCTCTGCAAGCGGCTGGAACGCGCCTGGACCATGGCGGACATCCTGGGCGCTGTCTCCGCAGAAGCCGCGTCGGTGCTCGGCTACCCGCATGCCTGGCTGTTCCTGGTCGGCGATAAGCCGGGCTACATGACCATGGTCAGCATGGCCAGCGAGCATGCCCAGGCCCATGTCGAGCAGCTGCACGAACTGAAGATCGCCGGCGACGCGATGCTGGAAGAAATCGCCGAGGCCGAGCACATCGTGGTGGTGGCAGACGCCCGCACCGATCCCCGTACCAACAAAGAGATCGTCGCGGCGATGGGTAACCGCACGATCATCAATGTCCCACTGATCCTGGCGGAAACCCGGCTGGGCACGCTCGGCATGGGTACCTTCGGCGACACGGAAGGCGTGCGGGCGCCGGACCAATGGCACCTGGACTACATGACCGCCATGGCGGGCCACGTGGCGGTGGCGCTGGACCGGGTGCACTTCATGGCGGCGCAGAAGCGCGCCGAAGCCGCGCTGTACCAGGAGAAGGAACGCCTGCAGGTCACCCTGCACTCCATCGGTGACGCGGTGATCACCACCGACGCCGACGGCCGCATCGAATACCTGAACCCGATCGCAGAAGCCCTGACCGGCTGGTCGCTGGTCGAGGCGCTCGGCCGACCGCTGGGCGACGTGTTCCATCCGGTGGACGAATACACCGGCGAGCCGGTGGCCGACCCGGTCGCGATCTGCCTGGCGGAAGGCCGGGGGGTCACGTTGGCACCGCATTCCATGCTGGCCAACCGGCAGGGCCACCATCTGGCCATCGAGGATTCCGCCGCGCCGATCCGCGATGCCAACGGCAATGTGCTGGGCGCGGTGCTGGTGTTCCACGACGTCACCGAACAGCGCCGGCTGGCGCGCGAGATCGCCTATCAAGCCAGCCACGACGAGCTCACCGGGCTCGCCAATCGCCGGGAATTCGAGCAGCGGCTGGACCACGCCATCGGCCTGGCGCAGCGCGACCGCACCGAACACGTGCTCTGCTACCTGGACCTGGACGACTTCAAGGTCGTCAACGACACCTGCGGCCACACTGCCGGCGACGAACTGCTGCGCCAGCTGGCAGCGCTGTTCCGGGGCAGTATCCGCCTGCACGACACCCTGTCGCGCCACATCCCCTCGGACGCTCGCTGCAGCATCACCCATGCCAGCGCGCTGGGCGTGCTGCTGCGATCGATCATCGTGGAGCGCGAACCGATCTACCGCCAGCACGAGACCGTGCACGGCTTCGTGCTGAAGCCCGCCAACTTCGATCCTGCCAAGA
>CBIHQA010000172.1:0-7477 GCA_966211475.1 uncultured Neisseriales bacterium | reverse complement strand
TCAGCTACAACGCCGGCTACACCAACGTGCACGAGCTGATCCCCTGGCGCACCCTGACCGGCCGTCAGCAGTTCTACCAGGATCACCGCTGGATGCTGGATTTCGGTGAAGGCTTCTGCGTGTACAAGCCGGCCATCGACACCAAGACGGTCACGCCGATGCTGGGCAAGAAGCCGAATGGCGAACACGAACTGGTGCTCAACTGGATCACGCCGCACCAGAAGTGGGGCATCCACAGCACCTACTCGGACAACCTGCGCATGCTGACGCTGAGCCGCGGCGGTCCCCACGTGTGGGTGTCGGAGGCCGAGGCGAAGCAAGCCGGCATCCGCGACAACGACTGGGTGGAAGTCTTCAACAGCAACGGCACGCTCACCGCCCGGGTAGTGGTCAGCCAGCGGGTACCGCGCGGCATGTGCCTGATGTACCACGCCCAGGAAAAGATCGTGAACGTGCCGGGCGCCGAAACCAGCGGCATGCGCGGCGGCATCCACAACTCGGTGACGCGTGCGGTGACCAAGCCGACCCACATGATCGGCGGCTATGCCCAGCTGGCCTACGGGTTCAACTACTACGGCACGGTGGGTTCGAACCGCGACGAGTTCGTGATCGTGCGCAAGATGAAGCGGGTGGAGTGGCTGGAAGGGCCGCTGGTCGAACAACAAGCCGGCGCTGAGGAGATTTGACCATGAAGATTCGTGCACAAGTGGGCATGGTGCTCAACCTGGACAAGTGCATCGGCTGCCACACCTGCTCGATCACCTGCAAGAACGTGTGGACCAGCCGCGACGGCGTGGAATACGCCTGGTTCAACAACGTCGAGACCAAGCCCGGCATCGGTTATCCCAAGGAATGGGAGAACCAGGACAAGTGGAACGGCGGCTGGCGCCGTCGCAGCGACGGCAAGATCGAACCGCGCCAGGGCGGCAAGCTGAAGCTGCTGGCCAACCTGTTCGCCAACCCAAACCTGCCGGAGATCGACGACTACTACGAGCCGTTCACCTACGACTACGAGCACCTGCAGAAGGCGCCGTTGTCGCAGACGCCACCCACCGCGCGCCCGGTGTCGGTGATCACCGGCCAGAAGATGGACAAGATCCACTGGGGCCCAAACTGGGAAGACGACCTGGGTGGAGAATTCAGCTCCCGTGGTCGCGACAAGCTGTTCGACGATGTGCAGAAGGAGATGTACTCGACCTTCGAGAACACCTTCATGATGTACCTGCCGCGCTTGTGCGAGCACTGCCTGAACCCGGCCTGCGTGGCGTCCTGCCCGTCCGGCTCGATCTACAAGCGCGAAGACGACGGCATCGTGCTGATCGACCAGGACAAGTGCCGTGGCTGGCGGATGTGCATCTCCGGCTGTCCGTACAAGAAGATCTACTACAACTGGTCCTCCGGCAAAGCCGAGAAGTGCATCTTCTGCTTCCCCCGCCTGGAAGCCGGCCAGCCGACCGTCTGCGCGGAAACCTGCGTGGGCCGTATCCGCTACCTGGGCGTGCTGCTCTACGACGCGGACATGATCGAGGCGGCTGCCTCCACCGCCAACGAGCAGGACCTGTACGAGGAACAGCTCAAGTGCTTCCTGGACCCGCATTCCCCGGCGGTGCAGGCCGAAGCCCGCAAGCAGGGCATCCCGGAGAGCTGGCTGGACGCCGCGCGCCGCTCGCCCGTCTACAAGATGGCGATGGAGTGGAAGATCGCCTTCCCGCTGCATCCGGAGTACCGCACGCTGCCGATGGTCTGGTACATCCCGCCGCTGTCGCCGATCCAGTCGGCGGCCGAAGCCGGCCACATGGGCATGAACGGCATCATCCCGGACGTGAAGTCGCTGCGCATCCCGGTGAAGTACCTGGCCAACCTGCTGACGGCTGGCAAGGAAGAACCGGTGGTCGAGGCGCTGGAGCGGATGCTGGCGATGCGTGCCTACAAGCGGGCCGAAGTGGTGCACGGCGAGAACGATATCGACGTGCTCAAGCAAGTCGGCCTGACCGCCGCGCAGGTGGAGGACATGTATCAGATCCTGGCCATCGCCAACTACGAGGACCGTTTCGTGATCCCGTCCTCGCACAAGGAAATGGTCGAGGACAGCTTCAACGAGAAGGGCTCCTGCGGCTTCAGCTTCGGCAACGGCTGCTCAAGCGGCTCGTCCGAAGGCTCGCTGTTCGGCAAGAAGCAGACCGGCAGCGTGATCTTTGTGGACATGCCCAAGTCGCGCAAGGCGCAAACCCAGAGTTGAACGCTTGTGAAAAAAATCCGTAGCGAGCCTTGCATGGCCATTCGACTAGGCACTCAAAAAAACAAGCGCCAAGTCGCTGGTCAGCGGCCCGAGCCCGGTCCGAGAAGCGCAGCCGTACTGGAGTACGGTGAGCATCGCAGGGCTGGGATCGGGCTGCGCGGTAGGATTTTTCACAAGCATTGCGAGGAGGGCGGGTTTGAGCCCGCCCGATCCGAGGAGCCCGACATGACGACCCCAGACATCAACCTCCACTACCAGGTGCTGTCCGCGCTGCTGAGCTATCCGCAGCAGGAACTGCTCGACGCGCTGCCAGAGCTGGAAGCGGCCGTGGCCGATGGCGTAGAACTGGCCGCCGAAGCGGCACCGCTGTTCGCCTTCCTGCGCGACAACGACCTGATCGCACTGCAGGAGAACTACGTCGCCACCTTCGACCGCAACCCGAAGCACAGCCTGCACCTGTTCGAGCATGTACATGGCGAAAGCCGCGACCGTGGCCAGGCGATGGTGGACCTGATCGAGGAATACCGCCGCCACGGCCTGGACATGGCCAGCACCGAACTGCCCGACTATGTGCCGCTGTTTTTGGAGTTCCTGGCGCAGATCGAGCCGGACGCCGCCGGCAAGCTGCTGGGCGATGCCATCCACGTGCTGGCGCAGATCGGCAACAAGCTGGAAAGCAACGGCAGCCCCTACCACCACCTGTTCGCCGCGCTATGCGGCATGACCGACGTCGAACCACATCCGCTGGAAGAGCCGCCGGTGCGCGACATGGACGAAGCGCTGGAAGTGTTCGGCCCCGGCGCGGACGGGGTGGAGCCGCTGCTCAAGCCATCGGCCACGCAGACCGTGCAGTTCTATCCCAAGCAGCCCGGTAACCGGGCGTGCGCTGCCTAGCGCGGCATTTGGGCAAAGGAGACAAGACATGAGCTACCTGCATCAATTCATCTTCGGGATCTATCCCTACCTGGCGCTGGCGATCTTCCTGTTCGGCAGCCTGGCGCGCTTCGAGCGCGAGCAATACACCTGGAAGAGCGATTCCTCCCAGTTGCTGCGGCGGGGCAACCTGCGCGTGGGCAGCATCCTGTTCCACGTCGGCATCATCGGCCTGTTCTTCGGCCACCTCGCCGGCCTGCTGACGCCGGTGGCGGTGTGGGACGCACTGGGCGTGTCGCACACCTTCAAGCAACTGGTGGCGATGACCGCCGGCGGCATCATGGGCAGCATGTGCCTGGTCGGGCTGGGCATCCTGCTGCATCGTCGGCTGAGCGACCCGCGGCTGGCCGCAGTCACCAAGACCGGCGACAAGGTGCTGCTGACCTGGATCTTGGTCACGCTGACGCTGGGCCTGTCCACCATCTTCGAATCCGCCAACCACCTGGACGGCCACATGATGGTGCTGCTGATGACCTGGGCGCAGCACATCGTCACCTTCCGTGGCGACGCGGCCGACTTCATCGCCGGCGCTCCGCTGCTGTTCAAGGCCCACCTGTTCATGGGGCTGACGCTGTTCGTGATCTTCCCGTTCACCCGTCTGGTGCACGTGTGGAGCGGCTTTGGCTCGGTTGGTTACCTCGGCCGCGCCTGGCAACTGGTGCGTACCCGCTGATCCATCGAATCTGGGAGAGACGGCCATGCCGATTCTGATCAATGACCATGAACTGACCGATGCCGAGGTGGAGGCCGAAATGGACCACCACCCGCATGCGGCCAACCCGACCAAGGCGGCGGTAGAAGCGCTGGCGATCCGCCACATCCTGATGGACGAAGCCCGGCGTATCGGCCTGAGCGGCGACAGTGCGGATACCGTGGTGGACGCACTGATTGAATCGCAGGTGCCGTCGCCGGAGCCGGACCTGGAAACCTGCCTGCGCCACTACCAGGCGCATCCCACCCACTTCACGGTGGGCGAGCTGGTCGAGGCGGACCACATCCTGTTCCAGGTGACGCCACGGGTGGATCTGGACGCGCTGCGGACCAAGGCGCAATCGGTGCTCGACACGCTACTGGATTCGCCCGAGGAATTCGCCGCCTATGCGAAAGCCTGCTCCAACTGCCTGTCGGCCGAGGTCGGCGGCAGCCTGGGGCAACTGGGGCGAGGCGATACGGTACCGGAGTTCGAGCGGGCGCTGTTCTCCGCCGATCCGGGCCACGTCATCCCGCGCCTGATCGAAACCCGCTTCGGCCTGCACATCGTGCGGGTCGGCCGCAAGGTACCGGGCCGCCTGCTGCCGTTCGAGCAGGTACAGGGCAACATCGCCCAGGCTTTGCATGCCGCCAGCCGCGACCGGGCCGTTCGCCAGTATCTACAGATGCTGGTCGGGCAGGCGAAGGTGTCGGGCGTGGAACTGAGCGGGGCGGACACGCCGCTGGTGCAGTGAGAGTTGGTAGCCTGGACGCCGGGGAGGCACTGTTGAAACCGCTTCCCCGGCCGCTTCGCGTCCGGGCTACCTATACCGCGTAGGGCGGAATCCCGCATGGGGACTTGCTTCGCGGCGAAGCCAGCACATTCCGCCATCGGAGTGTGGCCTCCACACCTCTGAAACGCGATACGCAATGTGGCGGAAGGCGCTTCACTTTTCCGCCCTACGGGCTTCAGGTGGGCAGCGTGCTGTCCATGCGGAACATCGACGGAGCATCCTTCTGGGGGACGACGAGTCGATCACCGCGTGGGCAGCACGCTGCCCATCTGTCTTTGGTGGGGCGGCTACTGACCCCCGACCCTCGGTTTCCTTATTTCCGGTCAAGGCATCCGTCCCGCTTGGCCGATAGCATGGGTCATCGACACACTTCACCGGAGCCCCTCATGTCCCAAGCCATGATCGAACTGGTCCGCCAGCACCGCGACTGTGACGACCGCCTGAGCCTGTGCGAGACCGCCCTCGGCCGCAAGGACCTCGAGACGGCCATCTCCGCCTTCCGCCTGTTCGCGCTGGAGCTGGAAGAACACCTGTCGCTGGAAGAAGATCGCCTGTTCCCGGCATTCGAGCGCGTCACCGGCATCACCACCGGCCCGACTGCCGTGATGCGTAGCGAGCATGCCGAGATGCGTGAGCTAACCCGCGAAACCGCCGTCGCGCTGGAAGCGGGCGATGTGACCGGCGCGCTTGCCGTGATCGACACGCTCAACGTGCTGATCCAGCAGCACAACATCAAGGAGGAGAACGTGCTCTACCCGATGTGCGCCGGCAGCATCCCGGAACTGGCCGCCATCCTCGGCATGGGCGCAAAAGGTAGCTGTGGTTGCAGCTGCGCCTGTGCATCGCACGCCGCATGACCCCTGACCGGCCACTCGCCTTCGAGCAGGCACCGGACCCGGCGACGGTGTTCGGTTGCCTGCTGCCCGCCCCCTGGTTGGGCGCGGTGGCCGGACTGTTGCTGGCATTCGGCCCGTCGGCCGGGTTGCCGGATCGATTTTCACCCCTCTCACTGGCGGTGACCCACTGGCTGGCGCTGGGGCTATTGGCGCCGGTGATGATCGGTGCGCTGCTGCAACTCTTCCCCGTACTGGCCGGCCAACCGGTACCCGGTGCCCGCTGGATTGCACCCTGGGTGGCGCTGGGGTCGGCCGGGGTGGCCACCAGCTTGTCGTTCGCATTCCTCGCGGGGGAGGTCAACGGCTTTCGCATTGCCGCCATTCTGGCCATCGTGCTGTATGGCAACGTGGCGACCACGCTGATGCGCGCCGGCTGGCGGGTGGTGTCGGTGGATTCCACTACCGGCACGCTGCGCGGCATTCCGCTGGCGCTGGCCATCACCCTGAGCCTGGGTGTGACGCTGGCCGGCCTGTTGGGCGGCTGGTGGTCGGCACCGTTCGCCAAGGTGCTCGATCTGCATGTCGGCTGGGCGCTGGGCGGCTGGTTGGCTGCCCTGATAGGGGGCGTCGCTGGTACGGTGGTGCCGATGTTCTGGCAGACGGTACGTCCGGCGATCTGGTGGCAGCGCCTGCTGCCGACCGGGCTGTGGCTGCCGCTGGGACTGGCGACGGTCTTCGGGCTGTCGGTCTGGATGTCGGCCGTCGGCTTCCTGGTGCTGGGAGCGGTGGCGGCCACTGGCCTGGTTGCCATTCTTCGTGCGAAGCGCCGTTTCGATGCCGGCTGGGGCTTGTGGGCGACAACGGCCAGCGGTTGGCTGGTGGTCGCCGTGCTCGGCTTGCTGCAACGCTGGCTACCGGCGCCGCTCGATCAATTGTCCGGCTGGTGGATCGGCGTGGCCGCGTTAGTGGCGGGCGCAGTGGCGCCGGTCAATGCGATGCTGGGCAAGATCATCCCATTCCTCGTCTTCCTGCATTTGCGCAAGCGGCTGCCGGCCGGGCGGCGGGCACCGCCGATGCAAGTGATTCTGCCGCCCGATCGGCTGCGGATGCAGGCCCGGCTACTGCTGATTGCGCTGGCGCTGCTCGCTTTGCTGCCAATCGACCCACCGCTGTTTGCGCTGCTGGCCGGACTCGCCTTCGCCGCCTCGCAGGCGACGCTAGGCGTGCTGCTGGTCCTGGCCTTGGCGCGCTTCCGCCGCGAACTGGCCGCCTTGCCGGCTGCCCCCGCAATTCCTTGATCCCGGACAAAGCATCGACTTGGCCCGGGCGATAGCATCGGCCCCCATGAAAACCATCCAACTCGTCGCGCCGGCCGGCAGCCTGCTGGCGCTCAAGGCCGCCGTCGATCACGGTGCCGATGCGGTTTACCTCGGGTTGCGCAACGCCACCAACGCGCGCAACTTCGGCGGCCTGAACTTCTCCGAAGCCGACATCGAGCAGGGCGTGGCCTACGCCCATGCCCGCCAGCGGGAAGTGCTGTTCGCCATCAATACCTATCCGCAGGCCAGCGCCGCCAACGAATGGCGCGCCGCCATCGACAGCGCGGTACGGCTGGGCGCTGATGCGGTGATCCTGGCCGACCCTGGTCTGATGGCGTATGCCCGTGATCGCCACCCATCGCTGCGCCTGCACCTGTCGGTGCAGGGCTCTGCCACGACGGTGGACGCGGTCGAGCTGATGCGGGAGCAGTTCGGCATCCGCCGCGCGGTATTGCCGCGCGTGCTGACGCTGGCCGAGATCGACAAGATCGTCCGCCAGACCACGGTGGAGATCGAAGTGTTCGGCTTCGGCAGCCTGTGCGTAATGGCGGAAGGCCGCTGCCTGCTGTCGAGCTACGCCACCGGTGATTCGCCCAACAACCGCGGTGTCTGCTCCCCGGCGCATGCCGTGCGATGGGAAGAGCAGGGCGGCACCATGAACGCCCG